>NZ_CP183487.1:0-26563 GCF_048568365.1 Staphylococcus sp. Ze2
TGAAAATTCCTTTGAAAAAATTAACCTTTTTATTATATATAGACCAAAATTTGTATACAAATTTCTCTATACCAAAGAAAAGTGGAGGAACAAGAAATATTTATGCTCCCAATAAAAATTTAAAAGAAGTCCAAAGAGTGATTAAACATAAATTAGAACAACATATAAACGAATATCAAAAATTAAATGGTATAAAAAACAATGTTTCACATGGTTTTGAAAGAGAAAAAACTATTATAACCAATTCAGAAATACATAAAAATAAAAGAATTGTTTTTAATACCGATATTAAGGACTTTTTCTCTACTATCCATTTTGGTAGAGTTAGAGGTTTTTTTATTAAAAATAGATATTTTCGAATGGATGAAAATATCGCAACAATGGTGGCACAACTTGTTTGTTATAATGGATCGCTACCGCAAGGAAGTCCAACCTCACCTATAATTGGTAATTTAATATGTAATACTTTAGATATTAAGATATTAAAATTGTGTAAAAAATTTAAATTAAATTACACACGTTATGCTGATGATTTAACATTTTCAACAAATAACAAACTATTTTCAGATGAATTTCAATTATTTTATAATAATCTAGAAGAGCAAGTTAATCAATCTGGATTCTTAATTAATACAAACAAAAATAGATTCCTATGTAAAGATAATAGACAAACTGTTACTGGTCTTACAGTGAACAAAAAGGTTAATGTTAACCGTGATTTTTATCTAAAAACACGCGCTATGGCATATTGTCTATATAACAGTGGAGAATTTACTATCGATGGAGAAAAAGCTAACATTAATCAACTTGAAGGCCGTTTTTCATTTATTAACCGGTTAGATAAACATCATAATATAAAGAAATTTAATAATCTTTTACCTTCTGAAAACAGCAAACAGTTCTTTTCAAAAGTATTTTTGAACTCTAGAGAAAAAGAGTACCAAAAATTCTTGTTTTATAAATATTTTTGGAGAAACGAGAATCCATTAGTTATAACTGAAGGGAAAACTGATATTTTATATATTAAGGCTGCTTTAAAAAAATATAATGAAGAATATCCTGAACTTATAGAAAAAATTGAAAAGGATAAATTCAATTATAAAATTTCTTTTTTTAAACGATCTGATAGATTAAAATTTTTATTTGGATTTGTAAATGATGGTGCAGATGATATTCTGAATATTTTTCATTACTATATAGATAAACCTCAAAGTAAGCTTAAGCATAATAAGTCATTTAATTATTGTGCTTATTTTAAAAACAAACTGGACATTCCTTTTAAAAATCCTATAATCATACTTTATGATAATGAAGGGAAAAATAAGCCATTACATAAATCTATAAATGATGTTTGTAATCTTTTAATAAAAGGACAGGAACAAGACGATTTAAGAAGCAGAAAAAAAGACAGTTTAAAGAAAGCACTAAATGATTCAACACCTTTTGCTCAAAATATACTAGAAAATATATACTTCCTCACTAATCCTAAATTAGAAGATAAAGATACCGAAATAGAAGATTTATTAACAAACATAACTAATAATCTTGTAATAGATGGCAGGTCTTTCAATAAAGATGGTGGAAAAAATAATTTTGGGAAAAATACTCTGGCTCAATATGTTAATAAAAATTACAAGAAATTAGATTTAAATTCATTAAAACCTATATTAGATAATATTAAAGACGTAAAATCTAAATATTTTTAAATTCGTTATAAACATTACTTTTTCTTAGTTTACATAATGACTGTTATCTACATTTAAAACGTATTACCTCCACTTCTCAGGTTTTAAGTGAATCTTTATTAAATTAGTATATTTGTTTAATAGTATATCAATTTAATGATTTTGCATTCCTAACCACTATGATGTTATAATGCAATTAACAAAGATGTCGTGCATGTATGCACCAAATCCCCTAACTATGCCAGTAGTTAGGGGATTTTTTGGTGTGACTAGTCGCCTATTTATCATTGCGTTTGCGTAGCCAGTTCGCAAATAAAGCAACGATGCAACCACTTGCTGCTGTGGTCATGATGTTTACAAAGATGTCGGTCATTGCGTATGCACCTCCTCTCTACGTCAAATTGACGCCAGAGATAGGCGACTCTATTATTATATCATTTGTAAATACATAAGCATATTCACTTCCGATAAGTTAAATTATGTAAAAGCTAAGTATAATAAGATTAACTGTATTCAATAAAAATAGAGTGTACAGAAAAAGATATACTTCATGTACACTCTACACTTAAACTAATTTAACTATCATAATAAGAAAACTATTTAATTTAAATAAAGATATAAGTTTGTAAATTGCTCTTCGTCATTATATTTATCTACAATATCAAAAATATTTTTATCAGTTATCTCAATTTGCTCTTCTTTCAATTCGGCAACAATATTAGTAACACTAAAATCACTAACATTTGATTTTATTTTATTATCGTAATACGTCAGTATACTGAATATTTTAACTTTTTGTGATTCGCTATAATTATAATTATCAAGAATATTTTTCATAATTTATCACTTCCCAATTATAGATTTTGACTACTAGGACGAATTATAAATTCATTTACAGATGATTCTTCGGGTTCGTTAATTGCATAATTAATAGCTCTTGCAATAGCATCTGGTTTAATTGCATCTTTGTATACTTCATCTATTCCTTTTTTCATCTCTTTATCGCTAATATGGTCTGTTAATTCAGTATCAATAGCACCTGGAGAAAGAATTGTTGTTCTAATATTTGAACCCACTGCAGCTTCTTCTTGTCTTAATCCTTCAGTTATCGCTCTTACTGCATATTTAGTCCCACTATAAACAGCGCTACCTGGGAAAACAACATGTCCTGCTACAGAAGCTAAATTAATAATATGACCTGATTTTTGTTCTCTCATATAAGGTAATACTGCACCGATACCATATAATACGCCCTTAATATTAACATCAATCATTTGATTCCATTCATCTTGTTTATTCTTTTCTAAAAATGATTGAGGCATAAGACCAGCATTATTAATTAAAACGTCTACGCGTCCAAATTCATTATACGCTGTTTCTATTAATGCGTTTACTTCATTGGCATTAGTTACGTCTGTCTTTTGGATGCAAATATTATTACCTATATTCTTTTGAATTTCTTCCAAGCGATTTAAACGTCTAGCTCCTAAAACAAGTTTAGCTCCATTTTCAGATAGTAAACTCACTGTTTCCTCACCAATGCCACTAGACGCACCAGTTATCACGACCACTTTATCTTTTACATTATTCATTATTTTGCCTCCTTGTTTAATGAAAATATAAGTTTCCCTATATTATCGTTATCAAAACATAGTTAATATTTTCACTATAAATGCCTACAATTAAAATACTTAAAATAATATTTTCATTTTTAGACTACTTATTTTATATTTTTGAATAAGACTCTCATACATTATAAATGTTTAATTGAAATAGCTACATATTCCTGTTAATGATAAAATACTCATTAAGTTCATGCTTAATAGAGCGAGTATCAATTTTATTTTTTAGAGTACACCTAAATATAAAAAATTTATCCACTTTTATACATTGTATGAACTTTTTATATTTAAATTACGTATATTTATTGAAAGCTAATAAAATGCATATCGACTGGGTGTCTCTAATTGTTTCATTTTAAAACAAGGAGGGGACAAAATGGTAGATGAAAATGATTTATATAAAATGATAGTAGAAACAAAGGATAGTAAAAGTCTAGAAATACTATATGATCGGTACGAGTCGTTATTATTCAATTTGGCTTATAAAATAACACAGGATGTGCAATCTAGTGAAGAAGTTTTACAGGATGTTTTTATGAAAATATGGAATAAAAAGGCAATTTTTAACCCTGAAAAGGGGAAATTATCAACTTGGCTTATTACGTTATGTCGTAATAGATCTATTGATGCTATAAGAAAGAAAAAAATTATAGAGAGTCAATTTGATGAGGATTTTCAAGGTATACAATCTGATAGTCTACCTGAATATGATTTGTTAAGTAAAGAAGTCTCAGAAGAAATCAATAAAAGGATTTCACTTTTAAATAAAGATCAACAAAAAATTATTTCTCTGTTTTATTATAAAGGATTGAGTCAGCAAGAAATTGCAAGTAATTTAAATATACCTTTAGGGACTGTAAAAAGCCGTATGAGACTTTCAATCCAACATTTGAATAACTACTTTAAAAAAACTTTAAGAAGGGAGGATGAAGAAAATGAGAGATAGCAAAGTTGATGAAATATATGATTATTTCAATGATAAATTGAGCGAAAGCGAAAAAGAGCGCGTTGAAGAAGAATTAGATTTTGCAACTGAAAGCTATAAGACTTTGAAAGATATCGAAATTCTTCATGATACACTTCCTTATAAAAACAAGCAGGTTGAACCTCCGATAGGAATGAAACAAAGAATTTTAGAATCAGTTTTAAATGAAGACAAAACTTCAGGTAAAGATATAAAAAGTGAAAATCAAGAAGAGGATTTTAATTCTACTAATTCAAAAACCAATAACCAATTCCAACAACATATAAATGTATCAACACAGAATAATAAAAATCATAAAAGTGCTGTTATTAAGCGTTTTTATGTAGGTATTATAGCGGCGATGTTGTTGTTATCTCTTATAGGCAATGGCGTCCAATTTTGGGGGAATAAAGAATCAAAAAATCAATCTACTTCAATGATAAACACCGGCGACGCTAAAGTCATCAACCTAAAATCTATGGGTAATGACAAAACGCAAGGTCAAGCCTACCTTTCGAATACGAATAATAAAACAGATAGAAAATTAATAGTTGAAGCCAAAGATATTGAAACTACAAAAGGCAACCAAGTGTACCAAGTCTGGGTATTAAAAGATAATAAAACTTACCCAGCAGGCGCGTTTTCTAGTGAAAACAATAAAGGGATGGTTGTTTTTGACTTGAGTAATATAGACATTGATAAGAATGATAAAATCGCTCTTACATTGGAACCTTCTCCTAATAATACTGAACCTAAAGGACAAATGGTTATGGCGAGTAGTGAGATTTAATCTTATTATTATGATGTTTTTAAATTTATTGAAAAGGATCACAAATTCATGTGATCCTTTTTTTATATTTATACGTATATTTTGTAATTACTTTTTGATAAGTAAATTGAAGTTTTAACTAATATTACAAAATAACTGAAGATGTTGGGTGAAAATTAATGCAAATTACTATTAAAGATATTCTATTATCAATTGAAAAAAACACAATTACAAATACTAAGTGTATTAATTTTAATATGGATAAAATTTGTCAAAAGATTACATCAATGTACCAAGATATACAACAAAATACTATTTTTATGTTGAAAGATTCAGATAATGCGGCCTATTATGCTCAATGCGCTAATGAAATGAAACCTTTGATTATGATTACCAATTCCTCTCCAACTAAACTTAACCACCTAGAATTTAACGTTCCTATTGTATATATAAATGATTTTCCTAGCGTAGCCAACAATCTAGTAAAATTATTCTACAGAACAGCCATTGATGGACTAAACTTTATTGCGGTTACAGGGACCAATGGTAAGACAACGACGAGTCATATGATTGGGAATTTATTAACACAGTTGGGTAAAAAGGTTGCTATTATTGGAACGTTAGGGGTGTTTGACTGTAATTATGAAAAGATGAAATTTAATCACACAACTCAAACCACGCCAATGTATTTTGAAATGGGTGAAATTATAGAATATTTTTATTACAAAAATTATGACTATATTATATACGAAGCAACATCAATAGCTTTAGACCAACAACGTACAGATTTTATTCAGAATGCTTTAGCAGTATTCACTAATTTTAGTCCTGAACATCTCGAATACCATGGTACTATGAATAATTATTTAAAAGCTAAATTGAGATTAAATGAGTTGAGCCAATTAAATTTAGTTAATTTAGACACGCCTGAATATAACACTATTGTGAAAGATAAATGGCATTTTTCGAATAAACAGCAAGCCTATTATCAATATAATATCGGTGATAGTCATATAGATATGACAATTGATAAAGATATTTTTTGTATTAAACCAAACTTTAAAGGAGGGCATAACTATATTAATTTAGCTACAAGTATTTTTAGTTTGCATAAATTAGGTTTTGATATTAAAGAAATTATTAAAGCTTCGACTGTTATTGGCTCGCCATTACATCGTTTTCAAATTATTGAAATAGAGGATTATACGATTATATTAGATTTTGCACATACAGCTTTAGCCATTAAAGAGTCGATTAATAATGCTTTGCAGTATACTGAAAGTATAGGTAAAAAACTAAATACAATGGTCACGGGAATAGGTTTAAGAGGTTTTGACAAAATAGGAATGACTGTAGCCGAGTTACCTCAAGGTGTTCATAAGTTGATGCTTGCTGCTGAGCAAGTGGGTTATGAAGATCCTAAAGAAATAACTGAATTTATGATTGGACATTTACCCCATAGTTATAAGAAGCATAGTGTTTTAAAGTCTTACTCACGAAAAGAAGGAATAAGAGGACTTCTGAATGCAACTGATAAAAATAATGAAGTGATTTTACTTACGGGTATTAATGAGCCACAAAACTATAAAGGGAAAAAATATGATCACGATGATCAGATCTACATTAAAACATTATTGCAAACAGATAAATCTTGAAACATTGTGATTATATAAAAAGATGAGAGACTTGTTTCTATAATATATTTTTAAATTAGCATCGACTTTATTTTAATTATTAAACATCATAAAAAAGGACCTCAGTTGAGGTCCTTTTTTATGATGTTATTGAATATTAACTAATCATTACTTTCATTAAATAACCTTGCTTATCGAAAAAGGCTTTGTACATACCGTTGTTTGTTTCGTAAGTCATATATGATCCGTTTTCTATTTGACCTTCATCAGACATGTGATTAGACATATGCTCTTTCTTGAACATATCTTTACTTACTACATGTTTCTTAGTATCGAAAGTGATATGAACGACTTGTCCATCTTTGTTCATATCCACCATTGTGTCATCCAATTTTTTACTTGTAGCAACGTCTTTATCCGCAGCTGCTGTGTTAACTTTGTATCCATCAATCATAACATTATCGTGTTTTAATGCTCTTACAAAATTATAATCTTGAGTGAAATCACCATCATATGTTGTATAACCCGTATAATTATAATAAGGCATCATTGCTTGTTGGTTCATGTTATCCATATTATGGTTCATAGACATATCTTTTTGATTCATATTACCATTCATATTGTCCATATTATGATTCATAGACATATCTTTTTGGTTCATATTACCATTCATATTGTCCATATTATGATTCATAGACATATCTTTTTGGTTCATATTACCATTCATATTGTCCATATTATGATTCATAGACATATCTTTTTGGTTCATATTACCATTCATATTGTCCATATTATGATTCATAGACATATCTTTTTGGTTCATATTACCATTCATATTGTCCATATTATGATTCATAGACATATCTTTTTGGTTCATATTATTCATGTTGTTATTTATAGTATCGGCATGTGCTGTGTTATATCCACCTGATCCATTACTTGCTCCTAATAGTACACCTGTAGCTAATACTGATGATGAAAATACTAATAATTTGTTATTCATAAATCTTCGCCCCTTTTTAATATTTTTATAAATCATTCGCGTTGCCTGAATTTCGTTAAAGATTAAGCTCAAAACACAATTAGATTCTTTTAATCTTACAAAATACATTTAATATAGATTTGAACAAATCCCCCTTTTTGTTGCTACTCATTAAAACATACGTATTTTTTCATTGTTAAGTTCACTTTTAATAAAAAAATTAACTTTATACTTTTAAGTCATCCTATCATTGATATAAAAATATACAGTGATACTTAAAATCTTTAATTTCACAAATACTGTTTTCAGGTCAACTTAAGTTCCCATATAAAAATTGCTTTAAACTAAATTAAAATATTCTTCAAATGTAAGATTTTCATTTACTATTTTCATGGCATCTTCTTTACCTACATATCTTAAATGCCAAGGTTCATACATAAATTTTGTAATGTCTTCTTTACCTTCAGGGTATCGGATAATAAACCCATAGAAATGTGCGTTATCATTAAGCCACTTGCTTTCTTTTGTAAATTGAAACTGTTCTTTTATTGACTCATCTAATCCGGGAGAGGCAACGTCAAAAGCTAAACCGGTTTGATGTTCAGAATATCCTGGCTCAGCGCTATAAGTTTTCGCTTTTTCCAAACCATCACGACGAACGTACATATTGAATAACCGTATTTGTTTTAAATATGATCGAAAACCACTAATAATAATTAGTTGAAACCCTTGTTTTCGGGCGTCTTTAATCATAAATTTCAAAGCGTTTTTTGCCTTTAATTTTGGAAAAGGTATATAAAATGGACAAACTTTATAATCTCTATTTACAATAATATGATTATTCACATAATATGCGCCATTCCTTTTCACAATAGTATTACATTTTTCTTTTTTCTTTTTTTCAAATGAATAGATTGTAGTAAAAATAGCTACAGCTAGAACGAATTTTTTCATATAATCACCCTTTATATAGTCTTTTATTTAATGACCAAAAATATATATTTAAATATATTTCATAGATAATCCAAGATAAATGTATTCCTAAAAGTAAACGGATAAAATTTTTCTTTTTGATGACTGACTTAATACTCACTATCATAACTAGAAATTGAACTATTTTTATTACAAGTGAAAGAAAAAAGGATTGATATTTGAAAAAGATTAAATACCAAAAGCTCTGTGCTATTAATTGGGCATTATAAGCTAAAAAGAAAATTTTTTTATAGTATGAATGTGAAAGTGTAAGAGTAATACTCGAAATCATATTAACTATTATCCATATTAAAGGAAGAAACAAACTATTAATAATATATTTATTTTTTTCTAAACGTTCGTATTTTTCTTCGTTATTTTTTATAGAAAAATTAGAAATTTGGAATATAGCAAACAAAGGGTAGCAAAATTTTAATAATAATAATAGTATTTTCAAATAATCATTCCTTTTTTAGTATTTAAAGTATACATTATTAACTTAATAATAGTTTATGAAGTATGTGATTCACATACTAATATTTTGATTATTTAATGTTTTATATTTGTTTAACCAACGATATACATAAACTTCAGATAAGTTGAATTATGAAAACCACTTATAACAGAATATGAAAAATTAAATAGTTCCCTAATTGATTTCTAGAATATATAACAAAAGATATTAGGAATCTAATCCTCACAAATATTAAGTTACCACTATCGCTTTAATAATCTGTATTTCTTATATATTTTTTATACACAAATGTAAGTTACACATGTGTTAATTACATTTGTATAACTTACACATCACTTTTCTAATTATTTGCATACCATATGCGTGCATACGTTATACATGCATACTGTATGCAATATATACCTAAACAGCCTGTTGAAATAAACAATTAAATAAGTATACAAGTTTACTTATTTAACTAATGCCCAATCATTTTTTATCAGAGCAATGAAGTACATTTGTGTAATATACACAAATGTACATTACACAAATATATTTTACTTTTTCCTGTCTTCTTAAGAAAAAAACATTGGTTTAACTGCAATCATTATCAATTTTCTAAATGTCATAACATCTTCGTAAGACCATTTAATATCAGGATTTTGAATAGCTAAATCATATAATCTTTTTATCTCTTTACCCATTTCTTTTTCAGTATGTAAATCACGCTTTTCAGATAAGGGACGCTCTTTATTCTCAATCATTTTTTTGTCCCATTCTACCCTGCGACTGTAAGCCCAATATAATGTAGTTACAGTATCTAACCAACCATTTTCCAAATAATAATTAATTGTATAACTTTTAAGATGTATAATTTTAAACTCATCAACTGTATCCTTTTTTGGTCCACCAGCCCCTCCCAAACTAGTAGGTTCATTTAAAATTTCAGAACCATATTTTTCAACTGAAATACTAGAAATTGAATCATAAGTTGCTTTAATTTTTTCCGATACATCTACTTCAATAGAGTAATCTCCTATTGAAAATGATTTGATATTTTGAAATAAATTATGGATATCTTTTTTAAAAAGTAATATAAATATCAATATAACTATAGGGAAAGAAAAGTGTGTATACAATAATTTAAACAGCTCATATACAAAAGAAAAAAAGTTCATTATATCTCTCACCTTTTTAATTAGACTTATCATAGAATTAAATACTCTATAAAATTTTCAAAGTTTTTATAGAATGTATCTCTCTATTTTTCAAACAAAAATATCATGAATACTAATAATCTACTGACTCAAGTAATGATAAAATTTTATCTTGTTTACTCGCAACTTCTTTTAAAACTTTTGTATTTTGTGCTTGTTGATGAGATTGTTCTGCATATAATTTTTGATAACTTTCAAGTGGATCTAATAACTCTAAAGTCTCTAAAATTAATTTGTTTCTTGATATATTTTTATCTTTAGCCAATCTACTTAATCGATCTAACAACTCACTATCTACATCTCTAATTAGTAAATCTTTCTTCATTATTTTGAACTCCTTTTTTAAAATTTTTTACTTATTTTTTTATGTTTTACGTACATATACTTGCTAATATTATTTTGAAATTCAAACTAAATCCAGAATGATATTAAAGTATTATGCCTTCAAAAAAGGGTGTCTCACCTTTGTGACATTTTCTATATATTGTGTCACAAAGGTGAGACAGGTACAATATGATGTGTCACAAAAGTGAGACATTTCTATTTTTTTGATATCATAATAAAAACGACTTAAAGTCTTGGAATGTCTGGCTTCGCCAGACCTATCATTTCAAATGATAGCATATTCTCCTTATGCTCTTACCAAATTTTTTCAGATTTTTACATTTTTTCTAAAATACTCATAAAATCCATATATTTTATTACTTACATGGTATGAAAAACATACCAAATCAAATGTTCAAAACACTCATTTTTGTATTATATTTACAATATAGATATGCTAAAAGGAGTGTCCAAAATAAAACTAAGTTATAAACTAAAAATGGAACGTCTTAACAAAGATTTATCTCGAAAGAAATTAGCAAAATCACTTAATAAATATTTTAAAACGAAATATTATACAGAAAGAAAAATAGGTATCATTGAAAGTGATGAGACTTATTTAAAATTTGATGTTGTTGATGAAATGTGTTGCTTTTTTAATTTAACAATTCAAGATTTACTATATAAAAAATGGCCAGAATATAATCAGGATTTCACTGACTACTTCCAAAATGAAACTACGAAATATTGTCATTTGCCTGATGAAAATAGAACACGAGTTCATCAATTTTCTCAGCTTATATCTCATTTTAATTTAGTTAATAAACAGGATTGGATTTCATTCCCCAAGTATGATTTTATCCAAAGAGTTTATTACGATTACTTTGAAAAAAATGTTATTGATTACTCAACATGTGAAATAGCTTTAAATACTTTTAAGTTCCATTATCCAAATTATTTATACAAAAATAATAGTGGTTTAGTCATTAAACATGATTCAGCAGGTATATTATCTGTTACCGATCATCGTGATCCTATATCGAATGATGCATTGAAAATTGGCGTTGAAAGAATAGAGCATGCCATTGGCTTATTATTAGAAGTCAATACCCATAAATATGATCAAGGACTATTCACATCTCATAATATTGAAAAGTTAATTGAATACTTTAGGTGTCATAATATTAGCTTAAATAACTTAAGTTCTAATACATTAATCCCTTTATCAACATTGAAAAATTTATATAAAAATCCTAAAAAGTTATACTTTAAAGATATTCAGACACTATGTAACTATTTAGATTTTCCAATCAATGAGATTTCAAATTATACTAGCGACATTCAAGATAATATTGACGCTAAAAATATAGGTGAACATCTAGCAAAGTTAACTAACACTGGTGAAATTGAATCATTTAATCAGCAATATTATCTAACGTCACAAGAAACTCAATTACTCATTCCAAAATATTGTTATGAAGCATTTATACGACAAATGAAAAAAGACTTAAATAGAGGCAGTGATGAGACAATGCTTTTCATGGAATTTAAGCAGTTTATTTTTCAATGGCACTTTTTTAATAAACTTAAAATTTTACTGTCTCAAAAGTTGAACGGAAAAATTGGTAGAGATCTCTTTTATATGTTTACTAAAACGGAAATAGAATCTGCATTAGGTAATAAGCTTTATCCAAGTAATCCAGTTAATCTATTAGGCACTTTAGCACTAAATAGAATTTCAAAGTTTGATAATACAAGTAATAAAGAGCTTCAAGAAATCATAGAAGAACAATTCAAATAACTATCAACACACTTATCACTATAATGATGTGTATACGTATCAACATAAACATAACTACATTCATACACATACCTATATACACCAAATTTTATAGTACTTTATTTACGTATAAAATTTGGTGTTGTTCTATAGTATCAAGACAAGAAGAAACTCGTTTCTAAAACCATAATAAAAAAACAGTAATACCAAAAAAATATATAATCAAAATACAATCAAAAAGGAGGATCTATATGAAATTTAGAAAAATTCAAAATGAAGATTATACTGCTTGTGCTAAAAATTTAGTTTCAGCTTATGAGGGAGCTCCATGGTATAATAAATGGACTGAAAAAGAAGCATTACTTAGAATTGAAGCCACAATGAGCGGATTTAATTCTAAAGGATATGTAATCGAAGAAAATAATAAAGTAATCGCAATGTGTATCGGTAGAATAGATTATTATTTCAATGGCATGAACCAATTTTGTATAGATGAGTTTCATGTTATACCTAAATTTCAAAAGAATGGCGTAGGTAAAAAATTAATAAATTCTGTCTCTGATTCACTCAAACTTGATGAAATATATAAAATTTTTCTAATCACGGGCGGAGAACTAGCAGAAAATTTTTATAAAAAAAACAGCTTCATGAAATCAGAAGAAGGAAGCATGATGGAACTCGAACTATAGAATTATGACAAAAAATTAAAAGAATTGCTTTATTGACGTTGAGCCTCGGAACCCTTAACAATTCCAAAACTTGTCGAATGGTCGGCTTAATAGCTCACGCTATGCCGACATTCGTCTTCAAGTTTAGTTAAGGGTTCTTCTCAACGATCAATAAATTTTCTCGGCATAAATGCGTCATTTAAAGTTAGTTAATCATCTATACTTAATTTAAAAATTTCTTCTTTCTTCTCAGTTAATTCTTTAAATATAATTTTCGGCTTTTTTTCAGAAAGCAATATGTCAAAAGCCTCATTATAGATAGCTTTCGCTTCTTTAGATTTAGATGTAGAAACTCTACTATAAATATTTCCTATCTCTTCAAGTAAACTAGCGCTTTTTTTATAGTAAACTAAGCCGTCTTTATTCGCTTCAAGGTCAACAAAACCATTTCTAATTCCATATTTTAAAGCGTAATAAAGTAAAATAGCCGAAAATATTATATATATAAATATCAAATTAATACCTCCTTTTTTAACAAACTTTATCACAATAGTTATCGCTTTACAGGTCTATTTTTCATCGTTATAATCTAGTTAATTCCCGTAAGGGCGCACTTATGCGTTCTAAAAGAACGCGTGTAAAAACCATAATCGACCTTCGTCGATTTTTTTAATCTTAGTTTTAAGTAATCGGTGTTGCAGCACAGATACAAAAATTAATATTACATCAAAATTTAACTAAGATTTAAGCTACTAGTTTTTTGCTAGTAGCTTTTTTGTTTTTAAAATTTTAAATACCTTTATTTTGAATTTTAAGGGGCGTTTTAAAGATTTAGGGGTAAATCATATAGTTTTATGCCTAAAAACGTATATAAGCTCTTAAAACGCAAATATGAGCCAAATAAATATATGCTATTTTCAAAAACATAAATTTGAGCAAAACCAGTGTCGAATTTTTGAGACACTGCCCATTTACGCACAAAATTATTTTTTGCGTAAAAACTGCGCAACCATACTGGTTGAACGCTATAGTTCCCGCAGGGGCAAAAATACATAAAAAACGCTAGCTTTTAAGCTAACGTTTCAAATCTTTTAAGTAATAATTTTGTTTTTCAAAATTCCAAATTGCAGTAATTGAATGTGCTTTTTCTTCTTCGTCACTTGTATTAATCAAATTGCCATCTTCGGCATCATCTAAATTTAAAATTTTATGTTTTTGTTTAAGCAAACCACCATAACTCAACATACGTTTTCGATATAAACCTTTCTCTAAATAATCAACAATCTCTGCATCTTTTTCATGGTCGCCCGTTAAATAATCCGATGACTTAACCGAATATTTTGAGGTCTCTTTGATTGCTGTAAGATCATTTGAATTATTCGTTAAAGATATTGTACTTAGTCATGTTTTGACGGCGCATGTACAGTGCATGTATTTCTTCAAGCTCAGCTTTAATCGATTGCATCAAATAACCCTGCATAGCTTCAACCGTTTCATTTTTCTGTAGCAACATCGCTTTAAATCGTTTTAAGACACTGACAAGTTCGAACTCCACGTCTTCTAAACGGTAATATGTATCATGAGCATTATTAAATGATTTTTTTCCTTTAAGTAAAACACTTTTAATAATACGAATTTCTCTAATTTCAAAATTACTTAAGTAATCTTTGATTTGTTGTGGCAATTCTTCAAGCACTTGGAATTTTAAGGCATCATTATTAAATTCAGTTTGTTGATGATTTGTATGATTTGAATGATTGTGGTTTGTTGAATTGTTATATGTATCATTCATATCATGCGTATCATTATTCTCAGTCTCTATATAGTCAGTATTATTTAAGTCAGTATCATTAGTGTATTCTTTTGATATGTCATGATGTATCAAATTAATATTTCTTGATGTATCATTATCATATTTCTGGACGTATGAATTTGATACGTCCGTGTTATTACGCTGTTCTATATCATTTTCTTGTTGTGAAATATAATATACATCAGCTTCTGTTACTTCCGGTTTTTTAATATATAATTTATTAGGTTTATTTAAACCTACTCTTATTTGATTGAATAAATCAGCTTGTGTTAATTCTTTTTTAATTTTAGATAACTTATTTGGACTACTAATATTTAAAATAGATTTAAGCTTTTCATTGGTATAAATAAAAAATATATCTCCATTTTTATCTACCCAATTATTTCTTATAGATAAATCTAAACGATCTCTTAATATTGACCATGTTATTTTTGCATCGTTAGACAAATTAACATATTTAGGATTCGTAAAAAACACTTTAGGTAATTGATAAAATTTCTCTTTTTGGATTTCTTTAATGTTAAAGTTGGACATACAAAAACCTCTTTCATATTTAAATTTCTAAAAGAGGTAATAAAAAGCTATAAGTAAGTTTATATGTATTCGACTTGCACTAATAATTCTTAGAATATATAATAAGAATATAACAAATATATAAACAAACAAATCACTTGTTTTATTACCGAAGAAACCTGACTATTCCCGTAGTTGGGTTTCTTTTATATATATTTATAATAACACTTTTAAAAGTTTTGTTAAATTGTTTATATACATTTGGGTGTATGCATTTTCAAAAAAGATAAAACTTCGTATAATACCTTTATATGGTTATATCATATAACAGCGTATAAACGCTTATATAGCAAGTATAAAGGGTATATAACACCTATACATATAGGTTGAAAGTTTATATATATAATCCTATATACTTATACGTATAACCGTATATAGATATATGTATAATGGATTATATGACCTTGTAATACGAAGTATAATAGCTATATAATGGTATAAATGTCATGTGTATAATTATATGGGGGCCATTATATGAAAAGTATGAAGGAAATTGCCGATGAATTAAACGTAACAAAAATGACTGTTTATAATAATGCTAAAAAAGCAAATGTAAAATTTCAAAAAATCGATAACGTAAATTACTTATCCGGTGAAGATGAAATTATAGTAGTAAACCGAATAAGAAAAAATCAGAATAAGAATGATGATTTTGAAGGTGAAAAAAAAGAAGAAGCTGAACCTAATAATGATAACCTGGTGAAAGATGAGACAATAAAACAATTATATAACCAAGTAGCTATATATAAAGAACAATCAAATAGAGATAAAGAGCAAATAAACACACTTAATAGACTTTTAGAGAATCAACAAATATTAGCTTTAGAAAGTAATAAAAAGATTCAAAAATTGGAGAATCAATTAGAAGAAGAAAGGCAGCTTAATTATTCTTTTGATCCATACACGAATGATAGACAAAATGTCAATGAGCAAGAAGCAAAATTAACTGAAGAAGTTAAAAATGTTAATCAACAATACGAAAATCAAACAGCAGAAGATGTTGGAGAAAGAAACAAAGAGGTTCCCGAAGAGAACAATGATAACAGCTTAGAAGAAGATGAGTTATTTAAAGACAATAATCCATCTGAAGAAACAAATAACGATCCTGATGATAAGGTAGAACAAGCATCTAAAAAAGGTTTCTGGAGTCGGTTATTTGGTAATTAATTGTAATTAAAAAGACACGACAAGTTCATAAACTTGTCGTGCTTTTTATGTGAATGGAACTTCTGATAATCATCGATTATGTAAATGATTGGTATAAGATAAATAATTATATATATCTTATAAAATATAATAGCAATTATGGTGTTGAGCATCATTACTCACCATATATAAGCTTTCTTATATGTTATTATTTAATTATATTAAAGATTGATAGGGTGGAGCGATTAAATTGGGATACCAAAGCGAATATGGTTTAGAAGAAAATGTGATTAAACAGCTACAAGATTTGGGGTATGAGCGTGTATTATTGCGCAACGAAACACAATTAAAAGAGAATTTTAGACGTATTTTAAATGAACGAAATGCAGATAAATTAGAGGGTACGCCTATATCAGATAGTGAGTTTAAACGTATCATGATTGATATCAGTGATAAAAGTGTATTTGAAAGTGCCCAAATATTAAGAGATAAATATGTACTAGAACGTGATGATGAAACAAAAGTTTATCTTAGCTTAATGAATATAAAAAAGTGGTGCCAAAATACGTTTCAAGTTACTAATCAAGTAAGCGTGAACGATACACATAAGAGTCGTTATGACGTAACCGTTTTAATTAATGGATTACCTTTGGTTCAAATTGAGCTTAAACGTAGTGGCGTTGCGATTACAGAAGCTTTTAATCAAATTGAACGCTATCGCCGTCAAAACTATACAGGGCTATTCAGATTCATACAAATGTTTGTTGTGAGTAATAAAATGGAAACACGCTACTACGCGAATAGCGATCAAAAAATCATGAAAAGTCATATGTTCTACTGGAGCGATGAAAAAAATGAGCGCATTAATGTGCTTAAAGATTTTATTGAATCTTTCTTAGAACCGTGCCATATTGCTAAAATGATTAGCCGTTATATGATTATTAATGAAACAGATAAAATATTAATGGCCTTGAGACCGTATCAAGTTTATGCTGTAGAGGCTTTGTTAAATCGAGCTATAGAAACAAATAACAATGGTTATATTTGGCATACGACAGGGAGTGGTAAAACCCTCACATCGTTTAAAGCGAGTCAAATATTAGCGCAAGAACCGGATATTAAGAAAGTTATATTCTTAGTCGATCGCAAAGACCTAGATGGTCAAACTTTAGGGGAATTTAATAAGTTTGAGTCAGATTCTGTTGATAGGACGTTCAATACTAAAAAGTTACTCAAACAAATGGATGATCCTACACGGAAACTAATTGTTACGACGATTCAAAAAATGGATAATGCGATTAAATCAGGACATCCAGCAATGGAACGTTATAAAGAAGATAAAGTCGTTTTTATTATTGATGAATGCCATCGAACACAATTTGGTTCAATGCACCGTATCATTAGACAACATTTCGGAAACGCCCAATACTTTGGTTTTACGGGAACACCTAGATTTGAAGAGAATGCCAGTCAAGATGGACGCGCGACTGCGGATATTTTTGGAGAATGTCTACACCATTATCTAATCAAAGATGCGATTAGAGATGGTAACGTGCTAGGTTTTTCTGTTGAATATATGAATACATTTGACCGTAGTGAAAAAATTATCGAAGATGATTATGTTAATAAAATTAATGAAGCTGAAATATGGATGGCAGACGAACGTGTTCAAAAAGTAGCAGAACATATTATTGCGAATCATAATAAAAAAACACGTGATCAAATGTACACAGGTATGTTGACCGTTCAAAGTATTCCAATGGCGATTCAATATTATCGTGTTTTCCAAAAATTGAAGAAACAAGGCGTACATAACTTTAATGTCACGACAATATTCAGTTATCAAGATAATGAAGCCATAGATGATACGATGGATGAACAAACGAGAAGAGATATATTAGAAGATATCATTCAAACGTATAATGAGACCTTTGATAAAAATTTCTCAACGGATACGTTTGATGGTTACTTCAATGATGTATCAAACCGTGTCAAAAAAGGATTACCTGATCAAAAATTAGATATTCTTATTGTTGTCGATATGTTCTTAACAGGCTTTGATAGTAAAAAATTGAATACGTTATATGTTGATCGTAATTTACAGCATCATACACTTATTCAAGCTTACTCACGTACCAATCGTGTGGAAGAGCCAACGAAACCCTATGGAAATATTGTTGCTTATAGAAACTTAAAAGAAAAAACGGATGAGGCTATTGAGCTTTTCTCTAAAACAGACAATACCGATACGGTATTGAGCTTATCGTTCCAAGCGTACTTAACGAAATTTAAACAGGCTCTGATCGAACTATTTGAATTAGCTGAAACACCTCAAGCCGTAGACCAATTAGAAAGAGAAGAAGATCAGCGTGATTTTGTAATCGCATATCGTGAGTTAGCCAAGCATATGCAAAAGTTAAAAACGTTTGATGAATTTGCATTTGATAAGGAAACGTTAGGTATTGATGAACAAACATATGAAGATTATAAAGGTAAATATTTAGATATCTATGATAAAGTGATGCGACCTGATAAAGAAACTCTAGAGGGAGAATCTATATTAGACAATATTGATTTTAATATTGAGATTTTACGAAATGATTTGATTAATGTTCAGTATATTTTAGATTTATTAAATCAAATTGATTTAAGTGATACCGAACAACAAGAAAAAGACATTAAAGAGATTCGTAAAGTGCTTGATAAAGCTGACGATGACCAATTGAGATTGAAATCAGATTTAATTCGAACATTCCTAGATAAAGTCGTACCGAACTTAAATGAAGGTGATTCAATTGATGATGCTTATTATGATTATGAATCTAAAGTGAAGGTCGGAGAGCTGGAACAATTTTCTGAGGAAACAGCTTATCCGTTAGAATTATTGAAATCGTTAGTTAAGGAATTTGAATTTAGTGGTCATTTAAATAATAACTTAATTGAAGAAGGCGTTTCTGGCGGTCTTTTAATACGTACTAAAAAAATAAAGCGTGTTAAATCATTTATCAAAGAGATGGTTAAAAAATATAGTGTTTAATAAAAACAAGTGTAGTTTTTTAAAACTACACTTGTTTTTATTTTGAAATCATGCTACATTTGTTTTGTAGAAAAACAAAACTACAGGAGGTTTGGTATGTTAAAAGATTATGTTAATTATCAAAGTGGCACATTAATACAGCGCTTAGAAGTTGATGAGAGCGACCTTGGGAATCGTTATATGATATATGATCAAAATATGTTAGATATAGATTTAGGGTTAACCATAGATGATACATATCAACCTAGAGTCATCAAATTAAAAGATACATCAAGAGCAACCGTTGTACGTAAAGATGATATTGTCATAAGTATGATGACAGGTGAGTGTACCTTAGTGAGCGCAAGACACGATGGTTCAATTTTACCTTATAACTATACAAAAATTGAAGTTACTTCAGACTTATTGGAACCTACTTTTTTAGTCTATTGGTTTCAACTAGCACCAGAGGTACAATCACAATATAAGCAATATATGCAAGGTGGCTCAACAATAAAAAAACTAACACATCAACAGTTAAAATCACTCTATATTACCTTACCTTCAATTGAACGACAACGGTTGATTGGGCAAATTGGTATTAAAGAAAAACAATTAAACGTATTAAAACAAAGACAAAGTCGATTAAAAAAGCAATTCTTATCCAACACTTTATTCAAGGAGGACAATTAAATGTCTATTACGGAAAAACAACGCCAACAACAAGCTGAATTACAAAAAAATCTATGGTCTATCGCTGATGACTTACGTGGCAATATGGATGCCAACGAGTTTAAAAACTATATCTTAGGTATGATTTTTTATCGTTTCTTAAGTGAAAAAATTGAAGAACAAGCACAAATACTCTTAGCTGAAGACAATATAGATTATGAAACTGCGATGGCAGATGAAGATTATAGACCCGTCTTAGAACAAGAATTTATTTCACGTATTGGTTATGTGATTGAACCACAATATCTATTTGGTCACTTAGTTAAAAAAATTGAGAAACAAGCTTTTGAAATGGAAGACCTGAGTAATGCGATTAAAAACATAGAAAATTCTACACGGGGTCATGATAGTGAAGATGACTTTATTCACTTATTTGATGATTTAGACCTTAATTCTTCACGTTTGGGTAACTCTAATGCTGCACGTACAAAATTGATTTCAAAAGTAATGATGAAGATATCTACATTACCTTTTGTTCATAGTGATATGGAAATCGATATGTTAGGTGATGCTTATGAGTACTTAATTGGTCAATTCGCAGCAAGCTCGGGTAAAAAAGCTGGCGAATTCTATACACCACAACAAGTTTCAACGATTTTAGCTAAAATTGTAACAGCCAATAAAAAAGACCTTAAAAGTGTTTATGACCCTACATGTGGATCAGGATCATTACTCCTTCGTGTTGGCCGTGAAGCCAATGTTCGTCAATATTACGGTCAAGAGTACAATAGTACAACGTATAACTTAGCACGTATGAACATGTTATTACATGATGTTAACTATGCGAATTTTAAAATTGAAAATGGAGATACGATAGAAGATCCGGCTATTTCAGACGAACGTTTTGAAGCTGTGGTTGCAAATCCACCTTATAGTGCGAAATGGAGTTCTGATCCACAATTCTTAGAAGATCCACGTTTTAGTAACTATGGTAAATTAGCGCCTAAATCAAAAGCTGACTTTGCATTCATTCAACATATGATTTATCACTTAGATGATAATGGCACAATGGCAGTGGTTCTCCCTCATGGTGTGTTATTCCGTGGTGCAGCTGAAGGTGTCATTCGCGAGTACTTAATTAAAGAAAAAAACTATCTAGATGCGGTGATAGGATTGCCAGCAAATCTATTCTTCGGTACACCGATACCAACAAGTATACTTGTCTTTAAAAAATGTCGTGAAGACGATGATAATGTATTATTCATTGATGCCTCGCAATCATTTGAAAAAGGTAAAAATCAAAATCACTTAACAACAGAAGATGTTGAAAAAATCGTTGAAACGTATAAAAATCGTGAAACACTAGATAAATATAGTTATGCAGCAAGCCTAGAAGAAATCGCAGAAAATGACTATAACCTTAACATACCAAGATATGTCGATACATTTGAAGAAGAAGAACCAGTAGACTTAGAACAAGTACAATCAGATTTGAAAACGATAGAAGAGGAAATAAAAGAAGTAGAACAAGAAATAAAAAGCTACTTAAAAGAATTAGGAGTGGTGACACATGACTAATGAACTGAAGAATGTACCAGAATTAAGATTCCCAGAGTTTGAAGGGGAGTGGGAAGAGAAGAGATTAAAAGATATAAGTAAGATTAATCCTAAATATGAAGATAGCTTCCCTTCTGAATTTAACTATATCGATTTAGAGTCAGTTAAAAAGGGTAAAATATATAAAATTTCTAGGTATACAATGCATAATGCTCCTTCCAGAGCACAAAGAGTTGCCAAAAAAGGAGATATATTTTTTCAGACCGTAAGACCATATCAACAAAATAATTTTGTGTTTGTAGATGATAGTTATCCTACAGTAGTATCAACTGGTTACGCACAGTTGCGTAGTAATTTAAATCCATCTTATCTAGATAATTTATTATTAACTACTTCATTTCTTAATAAAGTATTAGTTAAATGCACTGGGTCAAATTATCCAGCTATTAATTCAAGTGATTTAAGCAATATACAACTAAAAATCACATCTAATATAAATGAACAACAAAAAATCGGTGAATTTTTCAGCAAACTCGATCAACAAATCGAATTGGAAGAACAGAAATTAGCGAAATTAGAAGAACAGAAAAAGGGATATATGCAAAAGATTTTCTCGCAAGAATTAAGATTTAAAGATGAGAATGGGAATGATTATCCTAATTGGATATTTGAGGAATTAAATAATATTTTCACTAAGTATCAAAATACGATTTATCTACATGATAATGAAGAATATAAAAGAATATCTATTTCTAACAAAGGGAAAATTACGCATAGAGATATAACTTTCGGAAAAACGATTGGCAGAAAAAGACAGTACTTAATTGATTTAAAAAAACATCCTAATACTTTAACGTTTATAAGACAAGGGGTGTTTTTAGGAGGAATTGGGTTTATTCCAATTTCTTTAGATGGGTATATTGTAACAGAAAATATGCCTTTATTAAGTATGTCAGAAGAATATAGTAAAAAATTCATGACATATCTATTCAGTTCTGAATCATATTATAAATCGGTGATATTTAAAAATTTACCTACAGGTAGTGCTCAAAAAGCATTACATGAAAAAGATTGGTTAAAAAGTTTTGTTAATATTCCTGTTTATAGTGAACAAGAAAAAATTGGTAACTTTTTTGAAAAACAAGATAATTTAATAAAAAAACAATCAGATAAAGTTGAGTTACTAAAAGAGAGAAAAAAAGGTTTTTTACAGAAGATGTTTGTGTAGTTCTGATAACGATCTATTATGTTAACTAAAGAAAAGGATAAAAAGGATTAAACATCCAACGATTTATATATTTTAACCAATCATTATTAAGACATATTTTAAATTTGAAACGTTTAAGACACTTCCTATATAATGATTATTTTTAAAAAGAGGTGGGACACATTAATCAAAAGGTATTTAAAAAAATGGGAGCTTTAATTCAAGAAAAATATTTTTGGCGGAATGTTTTAACTATTCCTGGAATTTTATTTACATTGGCAACTGGATTCTTGAGTTTTTTTGATTGGGATAAAAAAGAATATCTGTTCTATGGTTTGGTTATATCGTCATTTTGCTTAATATTATATTTTTTATATAGATATTCAATAATAAAAGGCACTAATTTAATTTTAAATGACTCAAATTTTGAAATTACTATTGGAGATATTTTTAATCAAGAAGAAGATGATTTTAAAGTGATTGCTTTTAATGAGTATTTTGATACTAAAGTAGATGGGAATATTATTTCACCTCGATCATTAAACGGGCAGTATATAACTAAATTTTATCCTAATGAAAAAGAACTAAAAGAATTAGATGATAGAATAGCTGCTGATGATAAGCTTAAAAAAAAGGTGAAAGAAAAAAATATTGATAGATTTAACGGTGGTAAAACTACCAGTTATAATTTAGGTAGCGTTTACAAAGATGGTAATTATTTTCTTGTAGCTTTTTCTAAATTCAATGAGAAAGATGAAGCAAATTTAAAACTATCTGAATATGCTAATTGTTTAATAAATTTTTGGGATGAAGTTAATACATTATATAATCAACAAACAGTTGTTTTGCCATTGTTGGGAGCAGGTATAACAAGACACTCAGATTTCGAGGCTAAAGACCAAGAATTACTTGAAGTATTAATTTGGACGTTTAAAATCAGTAAAGTTAGGTTTAAGGAACCTGCTAAAGTGAAAGTAGTAATTCATGAATTACAAAAAGATAACATCAATTTTTATCAATTAAAAGAGGGTGAAAATATTGGCGTATAAAAGTGGAAATTATGCAGCATTTTATGTAAGTGAACCTTTTGATCCAAGTAATTTAGGGGCGTCAGCTACAAAAGATTTTTCTTCGTATAATTTATTGAAAGCTTGGAAAGCTAACGATGACAGTTTTCCATTTTTAGATTCCCATAATAAAAATTACAATGTAAGAGACGGAAGCGATTGGGAACGAACCTTAAAGCCTCGTTTGCGAAATCGACTAAGTAATTCAAAAAACATAATTTTATTTTTAAGTTCCACTACTAAAATTAGTAGAGCTTTAAAAGAAGAATTAAATTATGGAGCAAACACTTTGGGTCTACCTATAATAGTGGTTTATCCAGAATACGATGATAAAAGACATATTATAAACTGTAAAACAGGAAATTTTAGGCAACAAATTAAAGAGTTATGGGGAAAATTCCCCGATCTACAAGAAGCTATGAGAGTAGTTCCAACAATTCATATTCCTTATAAAAAAGAACTCATTAGAATGGCTCTTAATAACAAAGATTTTATGATAAATACTAAGACGGATATTTCAAAATATTATTACTCTTGTTAACATAATTCCACTAATCGATCGTTTTTGACACAAAACCTCTTAACTATGAATTAAGAGGTTTTTCTTACATATTTCAATTTCTAAACTTGTGTTATAATCAATGTAGCATAAATATCAAAAATCATGGGTTTTTAGACGATGAGAGACGAGTTTATTTGCATCGAGAACTAGATT
The DNA here is from genome assembly GCF_048568365.1 of Staphylococcus sp. Ze2. NCBI lineage: Bacteria > Bacillati > Bacillota > Bacilli > Caryophanales > Staphylococcaceae > Staphylococcus > Staphylococcus sp. Ze2. The sequence continues at coordinate 24,838 of NZ_CP183487.1, forward strand.
TCATTAGTAAGTACCCATAAAACGATTAAAAGAGGTGGTATTCAAATGGCTAAAATTGGTTATGCACGTGTATCAACACAAGATCAAAGTCTTGATGGACAGATTGATACACTTGAGGAATATGGTTGTGAACGTATCTTTAGTGAGAAAGCGAGTGGTCGTAAAACTAAACGAACGGAACTTGATAAGTGTTTAGACTATTTACGTGAAGGAGATATCCTAGTTATCTATAAACTAGATCGCCTTGGACGTACAACAAAACAGTTAATTGAACTATCGCAATGGTTGGATGAAAACGGCATTGATTTACATATTATTGATATGAATGTATCGACCAAAGATGCGATGGGCAAAATGTTCTTTACCATGATGAGTGCATTCGCTGAGCTTGAAGCTAACTTGTTAAGTGAACGAACTAAAAAAGGTCTAGAAGCAGCGCGATCAAGAGGACGTAAAGGTGGTCGACCTTCATTACCGGACCATAAGAAAAGAGAGATTAAATTCTTATACGATGAACAAAAACTTACTGGAGAAGAGATTGCTAAACAAACAGGGGTAAGTCGTTCTACTGTATACCGTGTTATAAAAGAGAAGGAAAATTATTAGGAGTTAAAATCAGATGTATAAAGTAATTGATAAAAAAATAGATAGTATTATTGATAAATTAAGAAAAGTAATTACAAATGGTAAACTCAACATTACGTGTGGTTGGTTTGCAATGATTTCTTTTATTGTTTGTATGATATTTCCTTTGAGTATGTATTTTTTTGTATATCAATCAACAAGTATTGTTAAAACAAGCCTTACTATTATAGCGCCATTATTAGTAAATATGATTATTATACCCATGTTTAAAATTTTTTCATTTTACCAAGAAGTTGATGAAGAGTGGTTGAAAGATAAAAATGATACTAGAGAAAAGAAATATTTTAAAGATAGGCAAATTATTTGGACTGAATCTATTCTCCTTGTGGTATCTTCTTTACCAATAGTGCTTTGGTATTTCTTTGTTGGATTTAGTCAAATTTCTCACAGTTATCCTAATATAGCCTTTTTAATCCTTCTTATTTTATCAATGTTGGTATTATTAATTTTACTGTATTATATGATAGCTTACTTATCTAAAATAGTTAATTATATTTATAAAGTAATTAAAACTTTAATATCAAAATCTTTTCAAATCGTAAAATCTTTAGTATCTAAATTATTACAAACACTCAAAAATTAAAAAAAGACGCCGAGAAAGGTCATATTGCATTGAAAATTAACTTTTATGGAAAAATCTATAAGAAAATAAGTTCAAGTTTATCATTATGATGCATTTAGTACAGTAGTTAATATATAAAGCTATAGAGTTAATGGAAGATACAAAATTCATATAATTAATACACCCTAATTACACTATTAAAGGTACTTGTAAATGCCTTTTTCTTTAGTGTCATTAGGGTGTACCCTAAACAGACAAAAATGTTGATAAATTTATTTTTTATTTATGTTATAATTAAATTAATGTCGTGTGGTTAGATTTTTTGCACGAGTTTCTCGTGTGTTGACAAAAATGTTGATAACATTAGTTTTGTTTCATAATTTTCCGATAATCATTTGCGTTTATAGTTTTTGAACATAATGAGTAACCACACGATGTACTCTATATGAACGGAGACTTATAAAATGTCTGATTATAATTTTTCAAATATAAAAACTAGAAAAGACTTAGCTAGATTTT
>NZ_CP183488.1:0-27489 GCF_048568365.1 Staphylococcus sp. Ze2
TTTACTTCATCGGGTTTTGTTACATCAGTTTTTTTAATGCTTACACTATCATGACCTACTTTTTGTTGTATTTTTTCTAATCTATCTAAACGTCTCGCACCTAAAACAAGCTTGGCACCATTTTCAGATAACAAATTCACAGTTTCCTCACCAATACCACTAGATGCACCTGTTATCACAACTACTTTATCTTTTACATTATTCATTTTCTTACCTCCTAAATTATTATAATTATATACTTCACTATTTTATTGTTATCGAAACCTCATTAATACTTTTCCGAAAATATTTCAATTTCAATCTAGTATAACGATAAAAAACTGTGTCTTTAAAAGCTGAAAGATTTTTGAAACTTTTTAAAAGAGAGGATTGTATATTACTCAATTTTTATACTTCTATACTATTAGAAAATATTCAATGTAGTAAGCTAGCGTTATGCCCATAATCTATTATTATTTAAGAAAATACTATACTCAATTAATAATTTACTATTAAATTGTCTATAAAACTTATTCTAGGTTATCAAATACCATTAAGTGAATTACAAAACAAACTTCCTGATATCAATCAACGTATGTTAATAAGACAACTCAGAGAATTAGAGCAAGACAAAATCATTGAAAGGACCGTCTTACCCGCTAGTACCTTCTAAGTAGACTATAAGTTGACAAAAATAGGATTAAATCTTGATAAAGTAGTCTTTTCAATTTGTAATTGGGAATATGAATTTCTAGATACACTTAAAAATAAGAAGCTAAAATATTAACATAATTACTGATTATCAGAAGTTCTCACTATATAAAAGGCACTAAAAGGTTATAACCTTTTAGTGCCTAATTAATTATATTAGCTACCAAACAAACGACTCCAAAACCCCTTTTTAGGTGGTTCTGCTTCCTTATCCTCAGGCCCACTCTCTATTTCTTCAGATGGTTTATCATCTTTCGCTAATACTTCTTCATTTGTACTGTCATCCTTTTTCTCTTCAGTTCTATCCTTATGTTTTAATTCTGTTTCTGCTGGTTGACTTTTCTTTTGTTGTTGGTTGATATTTTGAGATTCTTCAGTAAAAGTTGCTTCTTGCGGTTTAACGTTTTGTCTATCATTAGTCACTGTATCAAAAGAATAATTAAGCTGTCTTTCTTCTTCTAATTGGTTTTCTAGTTTTTGAATCTTTTTATTACTTTCTAAAGCTAATATTTGTTGATTCTCCAACAGTTTATTTAATGTATTAACATTGCTATTTTGTTGATCTAGTTGTTTAGTTAGATTCTCAATATATTTTTCATCATTTTTAGCTCTAGTTTCAAAGATTTCTATTTGCTTTTCTAATTCATTTACTTTTGTTTTTAATGTCTCAGAACTATTTGAATTATTATATATATGCTTTTCAACTTCTGCAGTATTTTCATCAAACATTTCTTTTTTTACTGATTCTTTATTTTGCGTTGTTCTTTCTTTCTTAGTGATTTTTTCTATAATTTTCAAACAATCATTATCATTAATATAATTAATTCCATTTTCTTTTTCAAAAGATATATTTAAGCTTTTAGCATTATTAACAATAGTTTGTTTAGTTACATCCAATTCATCAGCAACCATTTTAATAGTTTTCATAACACCCACCCTTAGGTACCTAATTTAGTACCTAAATTTTACCACATAGCAAATATTTATTCATCTTTTACCGCCTAAATTTACCACCTATTTTACTACCTAAGTGACTAATTAGCTACCTATCGGGTATTTTTGGCGCCTAATTAGGCGCCAAATTAATAAATTCTACTATTTTGAGGTTATAATGTGCTTTAAACTACACTTAAAACGCTTTATATACGATCATAAAAGTGTTAATATTACTTTATGAATATTAAAAGAGTCGATGCTATTGGCGTAGCATCGACTCTCGGTAATAAAACGATTCGCATTCGTTTGTTTATAATATTTTTTTGATACTTGTATTATATATATCTAATCATCTAAGTGCAAGCACAAAACATATAACTTACGTAAAAATTGTTTTATTACCTCAATCCAAAAAAAGTGGAAATGAGGTTTTTATTATGCCCAATTTTGAGAAATACAATTTATCACAAGTAAAAACTGAAAGGTTTTATCAACTGCCTAAATATTTATTTGAAGATATATATTTTAAGAAAATGTCAGCAGAAGCCAAAATTATGTATGCTTTATTAAAAGATCGTTTTGAATTATCCATCCAAAATGAATGGGTAGATAAAAATAATAACATTTACTTTATTTTCAGTAATAAACATTTGTGCGAATACTTAGGTTATGCAGAACAAAAAATCATAAAATTGAAAAAAGAGTTAGTAAGTTTTAATTTACTAACTCAAGAACGTGTTGGCCTTAATAAACCCAATAGATTGTATTTATTAAAACCCAATTATGATGTTGAAAGCAGTCGTACCAAGGAACTTCCAAATTCACAGTTCCAGAACAATGAATTTGGAAGTTCTAGAACTATGAATTTAAGTGGTCAAGAACTTCCAAATTCACAGTCTAATGATACTGACTTAAGTAATACTGATTATATAGAGACTGAGAATAATGATACGTATGATATGAATGATACATATAACAATTTAATAAGTCATGATCATTCGAATCATACAAATCATCAACAAACTGAATTTAATAATGATGCGCTTAAGTTCCAACTCCTTGAAGAATTACCAAAACAACTTCAAGATTATTTAAGTAAATTTGAAATCAGAGAAATTCGTATTATAAAAAGTGTTTTACTCAAAGGTAAAAAATCATTTAATAATACATATGATACCTATTACCGTTTAGAAGATGTTGAGTTCGAACTTGTCAGCGTCTTAAAACGCTTTAAAGCGATGTTGCTACAGAAAAATGAAACGGTTGAAGCTATGCAGGGTTATTTGATGCAATCGATTAAAGCTGAACTTGAAGAAATACACGCACTTAATATGCGTCGTCAAAACATGAAACAACATAATATCTTTAACCAATAATTTAGATAATCTTATAGCAATCAAAGAAACCTCTAAATATTCGGTTAAGTCATCTGATTTTTTAACTGATGATGACGAAAGAAATCAAAAAATCGTGAACGATTTGGAAAAAGGTTTATACCGAAAACGTATGTTGAGTTATGATGGATTGCTTAAACAAAAACATAAAATTTTAAATTTAGACGATGCCAAAGATGGTAATTTGATTAATACAAGTGACGAAGATAAAACAACAGACGAAGAAGAAAAAGCACATTCAATTACGGCAATTTGGCATTTTGAAAAACAAAATGATTACTTAAAAGATTTGAAACGTTAGCTTAAAAGCTAGCGTTTTTTTATGCTTTTTTGCCCCTGCGGGAACTATAACGTTCAACCGGCATGGTTGACCAGTTTTTATGCCAATTTTTAAATTTGCATGTAAATGGGCAGTGTTATAAAAATCGACACTGGATTTGCTCAAATTTTTGCTTTTGGAAATAGTATATATTTATTTGGCTCATATTTGCGTTTTAAGAGCTTATATAAGTTTTTAGGCGTAAAACTATATGATTTACCCCTAATTCTTTAAAATACCCCCTTAAAATTCAAAATAAAGGCATTTAAAATTTAAATAGTTCTTGTGATAAAGTTTGTCTAAAAAGGAGTTTGTATATTTTATGTGGTTACGTTTTTCAGTGCAATTACTTTTGTCTATTTTGATGCTAGTTTTTATATATCAACAAATAAATCAAAGTCATTTAGATTTTTGGTTTATTACTTATTTTTTATGGCTGTGGTTTTATTTTGGAAACCTTCAGAAAACAAAAAATAGATCGCGCATTTATGCCGAGAAAATTTATTGATGTTGAGAAGAACCCTTAACTAAACTTGAAGACGAATGTCGGCATAGCGTGAGCTATTAAGCCGACCATTCGACAAGTTTTGGGATTGTTAAGGGTTCCGAGGCTCAACGTCAATAAAGCAATTGGAATAAAGCAATTGGAATAAAGCAATTGGAATAAAGCAATTGGAATAAAGCAATTGGAATAAAGCAATTGGAATAAAGCAAATATATAATTATCTTTTTGGGTATATTAATATTATTTAAATAGGGAGTGGTATTAATGTCTGATAGAAAATTAGTTATGATAACAGGTTCATCATCTGGCTTAGGTTTTGAATTAGCTAAATTATTTGCAAAAGATGGTTATGATGTTGCTATGTCTGGATCTAGCGAAAGAATATATGAATCTGCAAAAGAAATTGAAAAAATGGGTGTTGAAGCTTATCCTTATCAAGCTGATGCTGGAACATATGATGGTGTTGAAAGTTTTTGGAAATTTGTAGAATCTAAAAATAGAAAATTAGATACGGCTGTTTTAAATGTTGGTGTTAGTTTAGGAGATGCTTTTTTAGATAATGATTTAGAAAAAGAATTAAACTTAATTGATATTAACATTAAAGGAACAGTACATATGGCTAAACGTGTTGCTCGTCATATGGATAAAAATGGTTATGGAGATATTTTAATTGTATCTTCTCTTTCTGCCACGTTACCAACACCATATGAAACGGTTTATGGTCCATCTAAGGCATTTGGATTTATGTTTGCTGAAGGATTAAGAGAAGAATTAAAAGAAAGAAATATCAATGTTACGGCTATGTTGCCTGGCGCTACAAACACTGATTTTCATCACAATGCTGGTATGGATTCTAGTTATTTTGGTGATGATAGTGTTAAAAATGATAAAGAATTAGTTGCTAGTCAAGGTTATGAAGCTTTAAAAAATAAAGTGGATTATGTAGTTTGTGGTGATGAGAATACAAAAAGAGAAGCTGAAGAAAACAGAAAAACACCAGAAGATGTGAAAGCAGCAAGACATGCTAAAAAAGCTAAATTAAATCAAAGATAAAGTTTGATTTATGTAAAAAAGAACCTAAATTTTTAGGTTCTTTTTTGTGTTTTAGAAATGAGTTGAAAACGAGTTTCTTCTTGTCTTGATACTATATAGAAATAACAATCTTTTTAAAATGATTTGAAACATAATTGAATTTATAAAAATCTATTCCTTAAAAATCTCGTTCGATATATGTTGAATGGTAGAAAGCCCTCTTGTTTTGGCTCTAAATATCCCTTTAAAATCCAAATAAATCTATATAAAAACAAAAAGATACCCCAGATAAAATGGGTATCTTTTATTTCAATACGGACTGTTTAGGTTCTTTCAAGCCGTCTACTTAATTCAGTACTTGTACTTTTTGTTTTCTCGAAAAGACTAAATTAATGATTAGCCATATTAGCTGTATGATTAAAGAAATTAAATATGTAATTCCTATAACAGCAATATTAACCCATTTCAATTCAGTCGTTTGTATGGCGCCTGATGCGTCTACATTTCTTGCCCAAAGAAAAATGGTAAAGCCTATAAAGCTTAAAATTTCAATTTACTTACCTTCTTTTTTGAATTCATCAAAGTCTTAATTAAATCAAAATATTTCTAGCTTAACAATATATAAAAATAACATGAATTTTAAAAAATAATATTGTGAGTGAAAAATGATCTACATGTATTATAAATTAATGCAATAGGTCATTTTTTATTGGAAGTTTATTAGTAGTATTTGTAATGATAAAAAACGAAGCCTAATATACGTTTTAAGAAGGGGAGTTATTTAAACTTTTAGAACATTGAAAATGCATTTATGTGGCTAAGAATTCAACTAGAGGAGTCTCGAAAAGGAGTCCCAGACAACAGGATAAGGGTGAACAATGCCATCACGATGGCACCCAGCATAGCTGGGGTTCAAAATGAATGTTTCATTTGTTATAAATACTTTCATAGCAGTAATTTTAGCAATCTTATATATTTATAAAACCTGACTTTAGCGTAATATTACATGGCATTTCGATGTAAAATCAATGATTCTTCTATTCCTTGCGCCACAAGGGATAGAAGAATCGGGAGTCTAAGGACTCCTTATAGACTCCCGAAAGGAGTCCTTAAATCATTGTTTATAATCAATGATTTTCTTATATAAGGTATTAGTAATTGCTTAGTTAATTATGATAGAGTGTTTACTAATCAATTACTTAGTTTAAGAATGTACTTTTTACTAAGTAATTACTAATTTTAGGAGTGGTGGAAATGGTGAGCAAGAATCATAAAAAAGCTAAAACAATTAATATTAATTTAACTGAAGAAGAGTATGAAAAAGTGAAAGTATTAGCAGAAGATAGAAACTTAAATCCAACAGCTTATACAAGGCTTGTGGCATTAGGAAATCGTATTAAGCCGACAGCTGTTTATCCGGTAGATGAACGAATTAATGAGCTTGAAAAAGAAAATGAAGCTCTTAAAATACAATTTAAAGTAGATCATAACAAAGATGAAGTGTTGAAAGAAGACTATGAAAATATAGAAGAGGAATATTCTGAAGTTGCTAAATATATGGATACGTTTAAACGTTTTTTACAGTATGTAAATGATGATGCTGAATATATTAATTTAAATGGATATAAAAGAGATGAGCAATTAAAAGAAGAGATTAGAGATGCTATACAAAAATTTCATGAAAATTAATTTGATATTTCAAAATAAGAGTAACCTCCACAAAACCTGTATTTGACTTGTGGAGGTTTTTGATTAACCACAGACATATATTTCCCCTTAATTTTAATCGATCAATAAACCGTATTGTAACTGTACGCTTTTAAATTTAAAAATTATAATATTTTATTTTTATGTAAAAGTAGTGTATGATTTTTATAAAGGAGGGGTTATATGAAATTATCCCAAAAGCTTTATCTAGAAAGAAAAAATAAGAATTTAACTAAACAAGCATTGGCTAAAGAATTGAATGAACTTAGTGGATTTTCCAATTATTCTAAAAAGGAGATAACACTTTTAGAATCTAAGCAAAAAGCGTTTACTTATTGTATCGTTGATGATATTGCAAAATATTTTAATATGACAATATACCAATTTTTAACAAAGCAGTGGAAATCTTATAACACAGAAGAGATTACTTTGATTGATAATAATATTGAAGAATATTTTCATGGCTATTCAGAGAGGATGCCTAAAACGTTTAAAAATTTGTCTGATATAATCCATAAATTTGATTTAGTAAAACATGATGATTGGGTAGCCATTCCCAAATATGATTTTATAATGAGAGAGTATTATGACTATCTATATCGAGATGTTAGTAAAGAAAGTAGCAGTATTATTATTAGGAGAGCTAAGGGCCTCTTAGATAACTTGGAGTTATTTAGTTCATATAATCATGAAAATGATTTACAATTTCCTATAAACTTAGAGACAGATTCTGCTGGATATACTAAATTTAATGATAAACGTGAACCTATTAATATGAATATACTAATACAAAATATAGAATTCTCATTAGGCGAAATTAGACAACTTTTTGAAGATGACTACTTTGATTATGATGATGAAGATACAAAATATTTTAATTTGTTAAATTATTATCGAGAAAAGTTAGATATAAGAATTGAAGATATTGAAAAGGATTTGGGTATTTCAAGTGCAGAGTATAGAAAATGGGAAAAAGGTGAAATTGATCCTAGTATTAGTAATATTATAAAAGTATGTGATTACTTGAATATAAATATTGATTTACTTTCTTCAAGTTCATTACGCACACTGAATAACATTAATTCTCAATCAGTTGGGTCATATATTCTGCAAAATACTAATATTCATGACTCTGAAGAATTATCTAAAGATTATTATTTTTCAGAAAGACAAAGCATCATATTGATTCCAAAATATTGCTATGAATATATGTTTTATTATTTAGAGGATAAAACTCATAAAGATATAGGAATAAAAAAAGCAACTCAATTTACTAGAGAGTTTTTTGTGAAATGGTATGAATTTAACAAAGCTAGACAATTCTTATTTTATTCATTAACAGGAGTCGTTGCTAAGGAAAATTTCATTCATTATACAGAGAAAGAAATTAAAAGGTATTTAGGTGACAGTTACTATCCTGAAAATCCAGTGAAATTTTTAACGCAATTAACATTAGATAGAGTTGAAAATTATGGATATAAAGACAAAAAACAAATTATCAACAGAATTAAGCAAATTGATATAGAGAGGGTTCTAAAATCCCCTGAAAAGACAAATTTAAGACCTGAAGTAAATTGATTTAAAATTACAACGAAATCTCCCTAATAAGTTCTACTTAATAGGGAGATTCGATAAACGAATAGCATGTTTAGTTGTTCTCACAATTATTGGCTCAGTATTAATTAGCAATAAACAAAATAATAACCTCTAGCATATACTTTGGCGAGTAACTAGAGGTTATTTTAATCTTCCTAATAAAATACAAGCCACTGTCTTTTTAAATTGTAACAATGCTATAAGTTAAAAACTAGCTCAATTGTACAAGAAATTGTACGATTGAGCTAATAATTATTTAACAACTGTAAGGAGGCATTTGATATGATTGTTAAATCTTATTCATATGTACGTAAAAACTTTAAAGATATAATTAATAAAGTGAATGATGATAGCGATACGATAACAATTACAACAAAAGATCGTAATGCAGTTATAATGTCGGAAGATAATTATAATGAAATAATGGAAACGCTATACTTGCAACAAAACCCTGCCAATGCGAAACATCTATCAGAATCTATTGAAAACCTAGAACGTGGTAATGTAAAAGCTAAGGATATTTTGATATAAGTGGCTAAATTGAATGTTACCTTTTCACCACAAGCATTTGATAATTATGAATATTTTCAGACAAATGATAGAAAGATGGTTAAAAGGATGAAGCAGTTATTAAAAAGTATCTCTAGAGATGGGCATTAGATGGCATAGGTAAACCTGAAAAGTTAGTTGGCAATTTTTCTGGATATTACAGTAGACAAATTAACCAAGAACATAGATTGGTATATACAGTAAATGACAATGCAATATTAGTTGCATCTTGCAGATATCATTACAAATAAGAACACCCTACTATCTAAGTAAATACACCCTTTTTAGCTTTGAATGACATAATTTAACTTATCGGAAGTGCATATGCTTATATATTTACAGATGGTATAATAATGGAGTCGCCTATCTCTCAGGCGTCAATTTGACGTAGAGAGGAGGTGCATACGCGATGTCTGAAATCTTTGTGAACATCATGACCACAGCAGCAAGTGGTTGTCTCGTTGCGCTATTTGCGCATTGGCTACGCAAGCGTAATGACGAATAGGCGACTAGTCACACCAAAAAATCCCCTTACTACGGCCATAGTAAGGGGATTTGGTGCATACATGCCTGATAATCTTTGTTGATTGCATTATAACACTATAATTGGTAGGAATGCAAAGTAGTTTTATCTGTTTAGGTTATGTGGATGCAATATATTTAAAAATAGGAGTGATTATGATTAATAAAGTTAATTTACATCACAGGATGAAAATCTTTTAAAACAAATTAATGGAGTAAATCAACAATAGAATCAGATAATGAAATTTCTGTTATTTTATTGATTGTAATAGCTTCAGTACATTTTTATCAACTTTAGCTTTGTATTGTGCTTTTTTCGTTCTATTCAGTAGGATTGTGGATATGTTTACTAGTAACATAATTAGATATTAAACGCTATATTATTGTGTCATTTCAATTAATGATGCTTAGTTATAATAAATTCTGAAATAAAGTTTCTACTTTTTTAGGACTGTCTTTGGGAGCAAGTTTTTTTACTACATTACCATCTTTAGCAATAATAAATTTTGTGAAATTCCATTTGATTTTCTTTCCATATTTTAGCTATTTGGTCATCAGTACCTGGTTTTTGTTTAGCAAATTGATTACAAGGAAATCCAAGTATAATTAGCCCTTGCTATTTATATTTTTGGTAATATTCTTCTAATTCTTCAAATTGACCACTTAAGCCACATTTTGTGGCAGTATTAACTAATATAATACTTAATACCTACTACCATCTTTGTTAACAACTCGTATATCATAAATATTACTAGTTATTTTATAGCACTCCTTTTATAACATTGCTAATTTTAATTGATCTATAACGCCACTTGATGATCCAGGAAAAGCAAAGATCATTTTATTTAAATCTTGAGCCGTTAATTTTTGGTTTACAATGAAAGTTAATAAATTAACTAAATCTGGTGCATCATCAGCATATATAGCAGCTCCCACTAATTGTTTATCATTATTTAATACAATTGTCATTTCAGCTTCAGTTTCATTTTTGTATTCAAACACCATTTGTTTACCAAAAGGAATATCTATCACTTTATAGTCCTCACTAGTATTAGCTTCATCTACAGAAACTCCAATATTAGACAATCTTGGTAGTGTATATAAAACTGAAGGTATTGCAGGATAGGTAATAGGATTTTTATCCATACCCAAAATATGCGCAGCAATATAGTTAGATTCAAATGTTGCAGTAGGTGTTAATTTGGGAATTACTTTATCTAACACATCACCACTAGCATAAATATTAGGGGTATTTGTACGTAAATATTCATCTACCTGTATACCTCGAGTAGTGAAATTAACGCCAGCTTCTTCAAGTCCAATACCATTGACATTTGGTCTACGTCCAGTAGCATCTAACACATAGTTAGTAGTAATCTCTAATCCTGATTCTGTTGATACAGTATAATTGTCACCTTGCTCTTTAATTACAGTAGTATTTTCATTCATATGGAATTGAACTCCTTCTGTTGCCAATTTATCCATTAATTTAGCAATATGTGCTGAATAAAAACCTTTGAGCGGTTCATCGTCAACATGAATCATATGAGTTTCTACACCAGATTTAATTGTTATGCTAGCAAATTCAATACTAATAATACCTACACCTATAAATGTGATACTATTTGGCATTTGCTCTAAGGATAAGAAGTCTCTACTATCGTGTGTATATTCAGACCCTTCAATATCTAACTTATTGCTGTGTTGACCTGTTGCAATAACTATGTTTTCACCGTAATATTGTTCACCATCTACTACGAGGTGATGCTCATCTACTAATTTTCCTGCTCCTTCAATAATATCAATACCTTGTTGTTCAAATAAACCTTTCAAAGTATTTGCCATAGGGTCAATGATTTTATGTTTATAAGACATAAGGTTTTCCCAATTCACTGATAATGCTTCAGTATTAATTATGTTGGGATAGTGTGAAGCTTGCTCTAGTACTTCATAAGGGTTTTCCAATAAAATTTTGGCATTGCACCCATAGTTTGTACAAGTACCTGCTATACGATCTTTTTCGACAATAGCAACCGATTTCCCCGCTTTGTTTAAAGTCAGCGCACTATGCCAAGCTGCGTGTCCACTACCTAAAAATACAACATCATATTGTTTCATTTGAATCATCCTTTGTAATAATTTTCAACGTTTCTTCTAAATTATCCATAATACTTTTGGCTTTCATATATTCATCTACATCAAATTGTGAAGAAATGCATTTAGCAATAGTTTCATGTACTGCTTCTTGCTCATTTAGACCTTTTATCGTTAAAGTTATGATAAGGTTACGTTTATCGCTTTCATCTCTATTTCTTTGAACCCAGCCAGCTTGCTCAAGTCTTTTTAGTAATGGGCTTAGAGTATTACTTGCTAGATTCAACTTTTTACCAATGGATAATAAAGTTTGAGGGTTCTCTTCCCATAATGTTAATAGCACTAGATATTGAGAAAAAGTTAAACCGAATTGACTTAATTGCTTTTCATAAAATTTGCTGAATAATTTGTTAACATTATAAGCAGAAAAGCATAGTTGGTGTGCCAATTTCATTTCATCATCAATCAATTTAATCACTCCTATTCTCATTAAAGAATAATCAATCGCAAACGATTAATCAATTGAACAAACTTATAATGAACCACATACATTTGTTTAATTGATTACTAACTTTTAAAATTTTTCATCAATTGTGCAACTTGATTTCGATTTTAAAAATAGTGCGTAAAACTTATGGTTTCAGGGTATTATTTAAAAGAGTAATGAACAAGTCATTAAAAATATACGTACATTGTCAGTCAGGTGTTAGAAGTTCAATCGCCGTGGGTATCTTAGAAAACAAAGGATTTGAAAATGTCGTAAATATTAGAGAAGGCTATCAAGATTTTCCAGAATCATTAAAATAATTTAAGAGTGTACAGAAAATAACCATTTTCTGTACACTCTCTTTTTATGTCTAAATAAGAAAGTATTACATAGAATTATTTGTCATTTTTGAAGTTATATGGCACAAATTTTGTACATTAAATGGCAAAACACCCCTTATTTAGTTAATAAGAGGTGTTTATTATTATCTCAATTTAAAATTTTCTATAGCTAATTTAATCTCGTCTCTAACACGTTGAAATTCTGACCATTCTTTACCTGCTGGATCCTCAAAACCCCAATGCTCTTTTTTAACGTTTGGTGGTAAAATAGGACAATTATCGTCTGCATCACTACATAACGTTACGACCAAATCTGATTGTTTTAAAATATGATTATCAATCAAGTCTGACGTATGGTTTGATATATCAATATCTACTTCTTTCATAGCTTCTATTGCTTTAGGATTAACACCATGTGTTTCAATACCGGCAGAATAGACATTCCAATCTTCACCCAATATTTCCCTTCCCCAACCTTCAGCCATTTGGCTACGACAAGAGTTTCCTGTGCATATAAAATAAATTGTTTTCTTATCCATAATTAAAGCCTCTTTTCTTAAAATATGATTAGTGTAAGGTATAAACCTAAGAGTGTTACAAATAGGACTGGAATAGTAATGATAATTCCAGTTTTAAAGTATGTTCCCCATGAAATCTTCACACCTTTTTGTGTTAAGACATGTAGCCACAATAATGTTGCTAAAGAACCAATTGGCGTAATTTTAGGTCCTAAATCAGAACCTATGACATTCGCATAAACCATACCTTCTTTTAATATTCCTGTAGCACTGGATTGACCAATCGCTATTGCATCTATTAAAACAGTTGGCATGTTGTTCATAATTGAAGATAAGAAAGCAGCTATAAAGCCCATACCCATGATACTGCTGAATAACCCATAACTTGAAATATTTGTTAGGATATCCCCAAGAATAGTTGTAATACCTACATTTTTTAGTCCAAACACAACAAGGTACATACCAATAGAGAATACAACAATATTCCATGGTGCGCCTTTAATTACTTGTTTTGTATGAACTGCTTTAGATTTACGAGCTAATATTACAAAGATAAGAGCAATGATACCAGCAATGATTGATACAGGTATTTGTATAAACTCACTAACAAGATATCCCACAAGTAGTATTGCTAATACAATCCATGAAAGCTTAAATAATTTAGGATCTTTGATTACATTTTTAGGGTCTGAAAGATTTTCTGTATTGAACGTTTTAGGTATAGATTTTCTGAAATATAACCATAAAACGAGAATACTAGCAATCAGAGAGAATATGTTGGGAATAATCATGCGACTAAAATATTCAATAAATCCAATATCGAAGTAATCTGCAGAAACGATATTAACTAAGTTACTTACAATTAAAGGTAGTGATGTAGTATCAGCAATAAAACCACTAGCAATAATAAAAGGAAAAATCACTTTTTTATTAAAACCCAGATTTCTTACCATTGCTAATACAATAGGCGTTAAGATTAAAGCTGCACCATCATTTGCGAAAAATGCTGCTACAATTGCCCCAAGTAACATGATAAAAACAAACATTTTTAATCCATTACCGTTTGAAGCCTTGACCATATGTATCGCAGACCATTCAAAAAATCCAATTTCATCTAATATTAATGAAATAAGAATAACAGCTACAAATGTTAAGGTAGCATTCCAAACAATACCTGTTACTTCTAATACATCGGAAAAACTTACGACTCCCGTAATGATAGCAACGACAGCTCCAATTAAAGCTGTAATACCAATATCTAAACCTTTCGGTTGCCATATTACAAAGATTAAAGTTAAAAGAAAAATCACAATTGCTAAAATTGTCATTAACACTCACCTGACTTCATATTTTTACAAGCACAGCGTTGGTCAGATGTATTAATGATATCTAAGTTTTGATTAATATAATCTAAAAATTCATGATTAAGTTGATACATATGTTTATTACCATTTTTTCGTGTAGTAACTAACTCGTTATCTACTAACGACTTCATATGATGGCTTAACGTAGGTTGTGAAAATTGAAAATGCTCTAGCAAGTCACAAGCACATAACTCCCCACAAGATAGTAAATCCAGTATTTCCAACCTACTTGGATCTGATAAAACTTTTAATATTGTTGATAGTTCTTTATAAGACATGAATGTACCTCCTAGATAGTTAATAGATTAACATCTATATAGATTTGTGTCTATTCTCTTTTATCTACTGTTTTTAATTCTATATATAGTTTGGCGTGTAATACCTACTTCTTTAGCTATAGTACTTATAGATTTACCTTGTTCAAGTAATTCAACAACTCGGTAATAAACCAAACGTTTTTGTGGATCTTTAGCATTGGAAGAATACAGAGCAGGTCTTCCTTTATATATACCTTTTTCTTTTGCGACTTGAATACCTTGAGCTTGTCTACGTTTACTTTCATTTCTTTCTTGTTCTGAAATCATTGCTAAAATTTGGATAATTAAGTCTTTCATGAATTTATCTAGAAGTGGATTTCCAATCACTTCATTCATCATAGGTAAACTTGTAATCATTAACTGAACGTCTTTTTCTTTTAAGTAATTCACAGTTTCAATAATTTCATCATAATCACGTCCCAAACGATCAATAGATTCCACAACGAATCGATCTCCCATTCTCACAAAATTAAGAGCTTCTTGAAAGACGGGTCTGTTTTCTATAGATTTACTTGATTGTTTTTCTGTAAAAATTTTCTCAGCACCAAAAGATTGCAAATTTTCAATTTGCCTATCTAAATTTTGATCAATGGTCGAAACTCTTGCATATCCAACTATCATTTTTAACACCTTTTCTCATACAAACAGAAACAGCATTTTACAAGGGGTTTTTATTGTTCGTTTAGGGTAGACTCTAATCATATAATAATTTAGAAACACTATATTAAAAGGTTAGTTTATTTGAAAGTAACTTTTAAAAGGCATACTATTAAATTAACTAAAACAAGGAGGTTTTATCAATGAAAGCAGCAGTTTGGTATGGTCAAAAGGATGTACGAGTTGAAGATAGAAAATCTAAAGAGTTACAAGATAATGAGGTTAAAGTTAAAGTGTCTTGGGCTGGCATTTGTGGTACAGATTTACATGAATACTTAGAAGGCCCTATATTTATTTCAACAGACAAACCTGACCCGTTCCTTGGCCAAAAAGCGCCCGTTACATTAGGCCACGAATTTGCAGGTGTAGTAGATGATATTGGTTCTAAGGTTACAAAATTTAATAAAGGCGATCGTGTTGTCATTAATCCTACAGTTTCAAATCGTGAAAAAGAAGAAAATATTGATCTTTATGATGGTTATTCATTTATAGGCTTAGGTTCTGATGGTGGATTTGCAGAATTTACAAACGCCCCAGAAGAGAATGTTTATAAATTACCAGATAATGTTTCTGATAAAGAAGGCGCCCTTGTAGAACCGACGGCTGTTGCAGTTCAAGCAATTAAAGAAGGAGAAGTTCTATTTGGCGATACTGTTGCTATTTTTGGTGCAGGGCCAATCGGTTTATTAACAACTATAGCAGCCAAAGCAGCTGGTGCTAGCAAAATATTTGTTTTCGATTTATCGGAAGAACGACTTAATAAAGCTAAATCAGTAGGTGCTACTCATACGATAAATTCTGGTGAATCAAACCCAAGTGATATTATTAGTAAATACACTGATAATGGCGTTGATGTAGCATTTGAGGTAGCTGGTGTAGCGCCAACACTTAAATCTGCAATAGATGTTACTAAAGCAAGAGGTATTGTTGTTATAGTTTCTATATTCGGCCATCCTATTGAATGGAATCCAATGCAATTAACGAATACAGGTGTAAAACTTACTTCGACGATTGCTTATACACCTACTACATTTCAACAAACAATAGACTTAATTAACGAAGGTAATTTAAAAGTAAAAGACGTCGTTACTGATGAAATTGAGTTAAATGATATTGTAGAGTCAGGATTTGAACAACTTGTAAACGATAAATCACAAGCAAAAATTCTCGTTAAATTATAATATAGGTTATAAAAACTAATGAAAGGAGAATCTTCAAATTAGAGATTCTCCTTTCATTAGTTTTCTTCCTGTGATTATTTGTTTTTACTACTTCATTTTTATTATTCTATATACAGTAGAACGACTCACTCCTGTTTGTTTAGCAATTTCTTCTCCAGTAAGTTTTTGTTCATCGTATAAGAATTTAATCTCTCTCTTCTTATGGTCGGGCAATGAAGGGCGTCCACCTTTTCGTCCTCTTGCTCTCGCAGCTTCTAGTCCTTTTTTCGTACGTTCACTTAGTAGGTTAGCTTCAAGTTCCGCAAAAGCACTCATCATGGTAAAGAACATCTTGCCCATCGCATCTTTCGTTGATACGTTCATATCTATAATATGTAAGTCAATGCTGTTTTCATCTAACCATTGTGATAACTCAATTAATTGTTTCGTTGTACGTCCAAGACGATCTAGTTTATAAATCACTAGAATATCTCCCTCACGTAAATAATCTAAGCATTTATCAAGTTCTGTTCTATTCGTTTTACGGCCACTCGCTTTCTCGCTAAAGATACGTTCACAACCATATTCCTCAAGTGTATCAATCTGTCCATCAAGACTTTGATCTTGTGTTGATACACGTGCATAACCAATTTTAGCCATTTGAATACCACCTCTTTTAATCGTTTTATGGGTACTTATTAACGAAATCTAATTCTCGATGCAAATAAACGCGTCTCTCATCGTCTAAAAACTCATGATTTTTGATATTTATGATACATTGATTATAGCACAAGTTTATAGACTTAAATATCCAAGAAAAACCTCCTAATTTATAGTTAAGAGGTTTTGTGTCAAAAACGAACGATTTTTCTAACTAGAATTTTAATTATAGACATAAATTTACACTCTTTGTAATTCTAGGCTAGTTATTTTTTATGAAAAACTTTAATGTACTTTTATATATTTCGTTTTAGTTATTTTATGCTTAAAAAGCATTTTGTTAAAGAAAGGCCTTACTATTAACTATCTTATTTTTCATTCATTTTATTACTTTAAATAAACTGTAATTCATAAATGTTCTTATCTTCGTAGTTATTGAATTCATCTATATGCCCTTTTAAAAATATTTCTTGTTTTTTTCTACTCACATTATGATAATAGGATAACTTAATATTCATATTGGATTCGTAACCGTTATTTTTTATAGTATCTTCTAATTCATCAAATACTGTCTTATTTATAGGTAACATATAACCTTCTTTACTAGGTAACATATTAACATACTTTTTTTGAATAACTTTATCTTCACCTAATAAAACTTCAATGGTGATTTTTTTTGCTGCACCGCCTCCTAAATTATATAATTTCAAATAATCTTCATTTTCTTCTACATTGGAAGTGGTGTTTTTTAAATTTAATTTTTGGTCTTTATCTCTAATTAATAAAATCTGATTAAATCCTAATGCAGGAATAAAACTTATTTTCATTTGGTAAAGTTGAACTGATACTGATACAAAATAAAATAACGCCATAATAAATGTTCCAAGCGATCCTATCGCTGATATAATATTAATCATATTTAGCTCCTTTTCTTTTTTAAGAAATAGTAGTAGGAAATTAAAGATAACATAAAACAATTTATATTCAACAATCTATGAATATAAATTTCATAGTAACTATATAAAAACGAGCATTGGATACTAATTTTTTAGTATTGGATAAGAACTTCCCTTAGCACTTATAATTAGTCCAGCTCTCAACGTAGTTACTGGCACACCATATGCTCCTAAAATGTCTTTACACTCTAAGCGACTTCTTAAACATAGTGGTAATTCATTCGTATTTGGAATTAGGTCACTCATAAATATGATATGTTTAACTTTATTAAAACCTTGATGCTTTAGCAAAATTATCTGCTAATATTTCATCTATATCTTTAAAAATTGCTTGTGTTAACTTAGCTGAAGGTATGATCGAATGAACAAGATGTATAGCGATATCTACGTTTTTCATTACTTCTGTTATCTCATTTAAATCAAATAAATCTGAAGATTTCCATGTAACATTTTGTTCGTTAGACTTATTTTCTATATATGCTGAAGCACCTGTTAATAGAATTTTTTCGTAAATTTAGCCTCCAATTTTAAAATGAGCAGGCACATACTTGCCTCAGCTCATCTTTTTCATAATAAGCTAAATTGCTCATTACAATTAAATTAATTTGATATAAGTGTGGCAAGAGTTCTACGTCTCTTAATAAATAATGCACAATTTTATTGATAAATGAACTTAAATTTAAAATTAAATTGATGAGTATCAGAAGTACGATTCACATAAAAAGGTACGACAAGTTTATGAGCTTGTCGCACCTTTTTAATGACAATTAGTTACTAACAAACGACTCCAAAAGCCTTTTTAAGTTGTGTTTATTCACCCTTTTTTCTTCCTGATGTTGATTAATATTTACAGCGTCTGTAATATATGATGCTTCTTACACATCCACGTTTTATCTATCATTAGTAGGTGTATCAAAGGAATAATTAAGCAGCCTCTCTTCCTCTAATTGATTTTTGAATATTTTTTATTACTTTCTAACGCCAAAACTTGCTGATTCTTAAGCAATCTTTGATCTTTCCTGCAATTCTTTTCTATTCTGGCTCATATATGCGTTTTAAAAAACAAATGTAATTGAATAGGTTAAAAATTATATATTTTTAAAGTTTACTTTAAACCAACTGTTAAAATGTATAATAAGGATATTGGATTACCATATGTAAATTTGTTTTTAGCACGACGTTTTTTAGGTGTGTAAGTGTGCCTTTAGATATAAAAATAAAAGTCAACCTAGAAGAAGTAGATTGACTTTTTCTTTTGATGCAGTATCGTCAATGTAAATCTAAAAATTATGGCTATAAATTTACATCACTTTTCAAAAATGTAGTAGTGATATTCAATACTAATTAATTTTTATAACCACTAGGAAATATCTCAAGGCGTTTCTTTAAATTAAAAATACTCCACAAATAAATGTGGAGTATTAAAGTGAATTATCTTTTGTAGGTTTTATTCCAGATTAGCATGATTTTGCTGCATTGTTTCTTCATCAACGTTTATCTCAGTCATTAAATCTAAAACAATACTATCTAAAAACACTTGTGATGCTTGTTCAAATAAGCTACCTAGAGGTTGTGCTGAACCTTCAGCATCATATTTCGTTCCCGCCGGTAATTCAATCACTGCATTTGCAAGTTCACCAATCTTTGACGTTGGATTTGTTGACAATAATACAACTTCTGCACCTACAGCTTTAGCTTTATCTGCTAATAATCTTAAATGCTCTGTCGAACCTGAGCCAGAAAGGATAACAAACAAATCTTTTTCGGTAATGGAAGGTGTAGTGGACTCACCAACTACATGTGCACCCTTTCCAAGCTGATTCAATCTCATCGCAAAACTATTTGCTACAAAACCCGAACGTCCTTTTCCAGATACAAAAACTTGCTCTGCTTTAATAATTTGCTTTAAAAACGTTTCGGCTTCACTGTCTTTCACATGTGATAATGTGTTGTCTATTTCATCTAGTATTAAACGATAATTTGTGATTTCTGTCATCATTATTTTCCTTCAATCGCAGCTCTACATTGTTTAGCAGCTTCTACAGGGTCATCAGCATTGGCAATGCCACCACCAACAATAATTAAATCAGGATCTTCTGCAACAATGTCTTTAATAGTATCTGGTTTAATACCGCCAGCAACTGCTACTTTAGAATTACTAATTACAGATTTAACTTTACGTAAACTTTCTAAAGGAGATTGACCTTCAGCTTGTAAGTCGTAACCAGTATGAACAGCGATATAATCTGCGCCTAAATCATCTAACTCTTTCGCACGTTTTTCTAAATCTTGTACTGCAATCATATCTACTAATAATTGTTTGTTATGTTTATGAGCTTCATCAACTGCTGCTTTAATTGATGCATCTTCTGCAACGCCTAAAATTGTTACTATATCTGCACCAAATTTAACTGCTTGGCTTACTTCGTAATCGGCAGCATCCATAATTTTTAAATCTGCTAATACTTTTACACCATCAACATTATCATTTAAATGTTGTACAGCTGGTAATCCTTCATTTATAACAATTGGTGTTCCAATTTCTACGATATCTACATAATCTTTAACTTTATTTGCTAATTCTGCAGCATCCTCTTTATTTAATAAATCAATCGCTAATTGTAATTCCATATGTTATTACCTCCTATATATTATATATTCATTATGGTATAATGACTTCGCAAATACAATACTGACAAATACGTCACTGAGGAGAAGAAATTGTTAATAGAATATAATAATAAATTATTTTACACTTCTAAAGATTTAGCTTTATCAGTAATTGGTGGTAGATGGAAAATCCCTATTATTTATCATTTATTACAATCAGAAGTACTTAGGTTGAGTGAATTAGAAAAAAAATTACCAGATATTAATCAAAGAATGTTAATTAGACAATTAAGGGAGCTTGAAAAGGATATGATAATAAAAAGAACTATATATCCAGTAGTTCCTCCAAAAGTTGAATATCGATTAACTAGTGTTGGTTTGTCTCTCGATAATGTGGTCTATGGTATTTGTGAATGGGGAGATGAATATTTGAAATTAATTAATAATGAAAATTAGTTAATTTTTTTAAAGAAGAAAAATTGAACCGAACTTTATATAATCTCTTTGAGGAATATTGATATGTTTTTATATTGACTAGTAAATTGATATAAATAGAGAACGACTCATAGACATATAAGTACGCTCTAAACATACAAAATATTTTTTCTGATATTAATAGTGTATATAGGGTCATTAGATTATATACTTAAAAAAGCGAAGTATAATTATACTTCGCTTTAAGTTAATCTTTATAATAAAATTAATATTAAAAATAATGGAATATTAGTATAAATACTAACCTTGCTATCGAAACTATTGTTGATATCACAGTATGAGTAACAAAAGTCTCTTTTAACATCATTCTTATATACAATACTTTGTATAATACTTACCTTTAGAGTCATTAATGAAAAAGAAAATCTTAATAATAATTACTTGTATTTTTTCAAACCATGCTTTTTCAAGCAGTTAAACTGCTGATTTTATTTGTTCTATGGATAGTACTGCAAAGCCAAGGATGACGGTTTGGCCATCATTTTCCCCGTATTCAGAAACAGAATTTACTTTTACACCAAATTTTGCTACATATGAACTAACAATTTTCTGAAAAGAGTAATAAATCAATTTATTCCTCTGAGTTTACATTATAATATCAAGGGTAAAATTTTTAGAGGAGGATGGTACAAATGAAGGCAGTTACTTATCAAGGTCATAAAAATATGGAAGTGCGTGAAGTACATGATCCAATAATAGAAGAATCAACGGATGCAATTATAAAAATAACAGCTTCAGGTATATGTGGTTCTGATTTACATCTTTACCATCAAGGTGATTTATTTATGGATCCTGATTTTGTTATTGGACATGAGCCAATGGGAATTGTAGAAGAAGTAGGAAAAGAGGTTAAAACCTTAAAAAAGGGAGATAGAGTAGTTATACCTTTTAACATAGGTTGTGGCGATTGTTTCTATTGTAATAATGAAATGGAATCTCAGTGTGATAATTCTAATCCATCACCGGCAAGTTGGAAAATGAATAATGGTGGACTCTTCGGTTTTGGTGGCATGCACGGAAATCACTGGGGAGGTCAAGCAGAGTATTTGAGAGTCCCATTTGCCGATTTCTCCTCTTTCAAAGTTCCAGATAGTGATTTGAAAGACGAACAAGTATTATTTTTATCTGATGTGGTCCCAACAGCTTATTGGAGTGTTGAACATGCAGGCGTAAAATCTGGAGATACCGTTATCGTTCTCGGTTGTGGCCCAATCGGTTTAATGGCACAAAAATTTGCTAAATTAAAAGGTGCTGAACGTGTTATTGCCATTGACAATGTAGAACATAGATTAAACCATGCCAAAAAATCCAATGGTGCTGAAGTATATAATTTTTCTAAAGAAGATAATATAGGAAAATTACTTCATGAAAGCACACGCGGTGGTGCAGATGTCGTTATAGATTGTGTTGGAATGGATGGCCAAGTTGCTCAAGATGATTTAGAGATAAGTTCAAATTCAGCGCAACGAGGTAATATTAGTCCCATTATTACAGCAGCTGAATCAGTAAGAAAATTTGGAACGATTCAATTAACTGGTATTTACGGTACACCTGCAGACAATTTTCCAATAGATTTAATTTTCAATAGAGATGTCCAAGTAAAAAGTGGACAAGCGCCAGTTATTCATCAAATGCCAAAATTATATGAAATGATTAAAAATGAGGTTTTTGATCCGACAGAAATTATAACTCATACAATGCCTTTAGAAGATGCAAAACAAGCGTATGATATTTTCGATCAGAAAAAAGATAATAATATTAAAGTAATTCTAAAACCATAATAATAAATATATAAAGAAGTCTATATACAGATTATAACCAGTATATAGACTTCTTTATTAATTTCATGTGATAATTTTCAGAATCGCTAAGTTTCAAAATTTCTAAATCTAACCAATGCTCTATGAAAATATGAAACAACTTTAATCATTTGATATATAAAGTTTCAAATGCTTAGATGTTAATGTTTTATTCTCTTTAACAAAGTTTATAGGATAGCCACTAAATTGTACTTTACCCCCATCTAGACCAGGACCTGGTCCTACATCTATAATCCAATCAGCATCACACATAATTGATAAATTGTGTTCAATTAAAATAACAGTGTTATTTTGTTCAATAAGATCATTAAAACAGTTTATCAATATAGGAATATCAGCTTCATGTAAACCTGTTGTAGGTTCATCAAATATAAAAATACTATCTGTAACATCATCATTTAAATATTGGCCTAATTTAACGCGTTGAATTTCACCACCTGATAATGTAGATAGAGGTTGGCCAAGGGTTACGTAATTTAATCCAGTTTTACTTATAGCTTGTAACTTAGACTGAATTTCATTTTCTTTATCAAAAAATCTTATACCTTCGTCAACAGTCAATTCAAGGAAATCAGCAATGGAATAGCCATCTATAGTTGCATTCAACACTTCTGGCTTATAACGTCTACCGTGACACACTTCACATGTTTGTGAAAATTCACCCATAAATGCAAGTTCTGTTTCAATATAACCTTTACCACCACAATTGGGACAAGCTCCTTTCGAATTATAACTAAACATAGATTTATTTAATCCAGTTTCTTTGCTGAAAAAATTTCTGACTCTATCAAAAACACCTAAATAAGTTAGTAAATTAGACCGATCGGAACCTTGTATCGCTTTTTGATCCATAAATACTGCATTATCATTTTTTGCAAAACCTGCCTTAACAAGTGAACTTTTCCCAGAACCTGCTACTCCAGTTAATACTGTCAAAACATGCTTGGGTATATCCACTGTCACATTATTCAAATTGTTTTGGGTCACTGGTCCAAGATGATAAAAACTCTTTGCTTCACGTATCTCATTTTTCAAGTGATGTTTGATACGTAGTGCTTCCCCAGTAGATGTATCTGAAGACAATAATTTTTTGTATGTTCCCTTAAACGTTATCTCTCCACCTTGCGCCCCTGAACTTGGCCCCATATCAATAATATAATCTGCTTCTTTAATTACATCAGGATCATGTTCTACAATTAATACTGTATTACCTTTATGTTTTAAAGATTTCAAAATTTCATTTATTTTTGCAATATCCTCTGGATGTAAACCAACACTTGGTTCATCAATGATATAAACCAAATCAGATAGCGAACTATTTAAATGTCGTATTAATTTAAGCCGTTGTGCTTCTCCACCTGATAAAGAAGTGGTTACACGGTCAAGAGTTAAATAACTTAATCCTATATAATCAAGTGCTTCTAATTGTTTTCGGAGTGGTTCAATAATAAACTGGGCTGTTGAATTATTTAATTTATTAAGAAATGCTAAATTTTCTTTTACAGTCATTTGTGTGAAATCTGAAATATTTTTCCCCATAATTTTACAACTCAAAATTTTCGAATTTAAACGTTGACCATTACAAGTTGGACAAACTTTATTTTCCACAACATTTTTAAGATGTTTAGCATAACGTTTTTTGTTAAATTCTTTATCTCCCAAGAATATTCTTCTAAACCTAGGTATAAGTCCCACATATTTTGCTGATTTCCGCCATTCTTCAGGTGGTTTTTTTAATTTTATTGGCTCCTGATACAAAAACAAATCTAATTCTTCTTTTGTATATGCTTTTAATTTTTTATCATTATCAAACAGACCACTATCACGATAAGCTTTCCCTCTTTCTTTATCAGGTCCAAAAGACGGAAAATTAATAGCACCTTCATTTAAAGATTTGTTCCAATCTAAGAGCTCATTTAAATTAATGTCTTCAATGTAACCTAATCCTTCACATGTTTCACACATACCATTGGGACTGTTAAATGAAAAGGCATCTGAATAACCGACAAAAGGTTCACCTATCCTTGACCATAACAATCTAACAGAGGCGTATATATCAGATACTGTACCTACAGTAGAGCGAGAATTACCATTAAATCTTTTTTGACTAATCGTCATTGCTACAGGAAGATTTTTAATTGCTTTTACTTTTGGTTTGGGCTGCTTATTTAAATGAAATTGAATGTAGCTAGAATAACTTTCATTTAAAAGTTGTTCAGATTCAGCAGCTATTGTTCTGAAAACCAATGATGACTTACCTGAACCAGAACGACCTGTAAATACTGTAACTAAATGTTTAGGTATAGTTATATTTATATTTTTCAAATTATTTTGTGAAGCTCCTATAATGGTAATATCATTCATAAATTAAATTGCCCTCCATTGTAATTTTTAACAATTAATAGTATAGATGAAGTTAAAAGATTAGTAGAATTTCGAAATGGGTTACATTACAAAATCAGTATGTAGAATATCTAATATTTTATCGTAGATTATAAGTTATCTTAATGAAGTTAAGTTCATTTTATTTTTATAAAACCTAACAACAAGAGACTAACAGCAAAGTTATAAACTTTGCTGTTAGTCTCTTAGATAATAAATACTGATTGATATTATAAAATTATGCTTTTAATTTTTTAATAATTTCTCTATTGAAATCATCTAAGTCATCTGGCACACGACTCGTTACAATATTGTTATCTATTACAACTGATTCATCAACAACGTGTGCACCAGCATTAGATAAATCTTTACGTACATTGATAACGCCAGTTATTGTGCGGCCCTTTAAATCATCAGTATCAACTAGTAAAAGTGGACCATGACAAATCGCAAATGTAGGCACATCATTTTGAGTAAAATACTTAGTAAATGTACCATAGCGACCTTCTTCATCACCACGTAAATGATCGGGTGAGAATCCGCCAGGAATTAATAATGCATCATAATTTTCTGGTTTCGCATCTGCAATGCTAACATCTACAGTTATTTTCTCCCCATGTTTGCCAACAAGTTCATGTTTTTCTGTATCTCCAATAACTTCAGTCTCAAATCCAGCATTTTCTAATGCTTCTTTTGGACTAGTCAATTCTATATCTTCAAATTCATCTGCTAAAATGATTGCTACTTTTTTAGTCATAATACAACCTACCTTTCAATTATAATTTAAAACCTGAGTACTATATACACTAGAAAAAGGAAGTTTAAACATAAAATGTTTTCTGATTTTTTCACAAACTACATGTGCATTTTTATCTGTTTAGTTTAATCTTATTTAATATTAATTGTAACTGATTATGCATTTGTATGGGCATCTACAATATCACGACATTGTTTAGCAGCTTCTACAGGGTCATCAGCATTGGCAATGCCACCACCAACAATAATTAAATCAGGATCTTCTGCAACAATGTCTTTAATAGTATCTGGTTTAATACCGCCAGCAACTGCTACTTTAGAATTACTAATTACAGATTTAACTTTACGTAAACTTTCTAAAGGAGATTGACCTTCAGCTTGTAAGTCGTAACCAGTATGAACAGCGATATAATCTGCGCCTAAATCATCTAACTCTTTCGCACGTTTTTCTAAATCTTGTACTGCAATCATATCTACTAATAATTGTTTGTTATGTTTATGAGCTTCATCAACTGCTGCTTTAATTGATGCATCTTCTGCAACGCCTAAAATTGTTACTATATCTGCACCAAATTTAACTGCTTGGCTTACTTCGTAATCGGCAGCATCCATAATTTTTAAATCTGCTAATACTTTTACACCATCAACATTATCATTTAAATGTTGTACAGCTGGTAATCCTTCATTTATAACAATTGGTGTTCCAATTTCTACGATATCTACATAATCTTTAACTTTATTTGCTAATTCTGCAGCATCCTCTTTATTTAATAAATCAATTGCTAATTGTAATTCCATTAAAACGCCCTCCTATCTATCTTTTATATTATCATTATGGTATTATTTACAACGAATAACAATACTGACATTTTTGTCACTATAAAAATTAAAGATGTTGTGTTGTTAATTAAATATAATAATAAATAATTTTATATACCCAAATATTTAGCTTTTCATAATTGGTAGAAGATGAAAATCACTTTTATCTTCTACCTTTTGCAAATTAATCGTTTAAGATTAAGTAAATTATAAAATAAACTACTCAACGTATTTTATTAAAATTAGTTACTAAATAAGAGATTCCAAATTATAAACTTTGGCTACTAGGACGAATGATAAATTCATTTACAGAAGATTCTTCCGGCTCATTAATTGCGTAATTAATAGCTCTAGCAATAGCATCTGGTTTAATTGCATTTTTATATAATTCATCTATATCTTGTTTCATATCTTTGTCACTAATATGGTCTGTTAATTCAGTGCTGACAGCCCCCGGAGATAGAATTGTTGTTCTAATATTTGAACCCACTATAGCTTCTTCTTGTCTTAATCCCTCAGTTATCGCTCTCACTGCATATTTGGTACCACAATAAACAGCACTACCTGGGAAAACAACATGTCCCGCCACAGAAGCCAAATTAATAATATGGCCTGATTTTTGTTTTCTCATATAAGGTAATACTGCACCAATGCCGTATAATACACCTTTAATATTCACATCTATCATTTGATTCCATTCATCTTGCTTATTCTTTTCTAAAAAGGATTGAGGCATAAGACCCGCGTTATTAATTAAAACATCTATACGGCCAAAATCATTATAAGCTGTTTCAATTAATGCA